>NZ_JAYFER010000674.1:0-27278 GCF_055795065.1 Lyngbya sp. CCY1209 | reverse complement strand
AATTATATCCTCCACAACCGGGCCGAACCCGGTCGGGAAATTCCGGGCGATCGCTTTCCCGGACGGGCGATCGTCCCCCTGTCCAATTTGCCCCGCGGCGTGGATGCGATCGCCCGGGTGGAACAGGCGGCGGAGTTGTTGTTTGAATAATACCCCATTCCCGACTCCCGACTCCCCATCAGTCGCGATAGCAGTTTTTCCCGTCGGCGGTCGCTTCCGAAGCGTCTTCGCCCTTGCGAACGACTCCAAGGAGGGTGGAGACGATGACGCAGCGTCGGACTTCCCCCATATCGCCGTGTTTGAAGGTGATGCGGCCTTTTGCACGAAAATTGGTTGCACCGCAGTTGTCCTGGGGAGAGTGGACGGGACAGCCCTTGTAGTTGAACAATGTCCTGTAGTGGTTGGTGTCGGAGGTTGTCACGCGGTTGGTTTCCGGCCAGACCTTTCTGAGGCTGGTTTCATTCGCATCGATGTCAATTCCGCCATCGAAATCCGTCCAAGCGGAATTGGGGAGGTTGGCGGGTGAAGTTTCGGGTTTGTGGAGTGCCCACTGAATGCGATCGCCCTGTTTGCGAAAGGTGGCCTGCCAAGCCCTCTTATCGCGTCTGGCGTTGCGACGTGCCGCTTTCATCACCCAGTAGGCTTGACTTTGGGCTCTTCGGAGTTCCTGGCGCCTGGCGAAACCCAACCAACCCGGAACCGCGATCGCGCTCAAAACTCCGATAATAACAGTGACAAATAGTAATTCCAACAGTGAAAACCCGGCCTCGCTCTTGTCGCGGTGTGGCATTGGAGCACCTCCCCCTGATATTGTAATGAGCGCGATCGTAGCATCGGCGTCGGGGTGGGGGCTTCAGTAATTTTCGGTATTTTTGGAGTGGGAGGGGGTATCAAATTTTACCTGGAAAGGAACCGGATTGTTAAGGAATCACCACAAATCCGGTTTCTCAAGATTTCGATTCTGATGGGTTTCCCCTGGCAACGCTCTGTCGGCGGGGGATGGGGTGGCAGTGAGGGTTTCGGTTGTGGCGGGTTAAGAGGGGCGATCGTTGTGTTTTCGGTGGGGTTGACTATGGCGAACACTCATCTCCTTCGGCTTTTCTCATTGCACCGAGCAGAGTTTGGACAATCACGCACCGCTCACCGCCCCCATCTTTTTGGGAAACCGTAAAAGTTACAGGAAGGGCGTATTCTTCTTCTTCGTCGTCTGAAACTGCACCCCGCTCATCAAAAACAAATTTATCGATAGGGTTCCCGTCTTCATCAGTTCCATCAATTTCTACCATTCCGGGTTTAAGATTGCCTGGAGGACTCAACCCAATCCAAAGCTCTTCACCGCCAATATTTTTTTGTTGTGCTTCCGGATAAATCCGATATTCCGGCACATCATCATCATTTTGTCGAAATTCAATAACGTATTTGACTCGCCTGGCTCGGGCGAGGGTTCGGGCTTCCTGCAGGGCTTGATAGACCTGGCCATTAACCGTGCGAACTCTCTGTCGGGTGATGAAGCCATTCCAGCCGGGTACCGCAACGGCGGCGAGGATGCCAATAATAAAAACAACGACCAGCAATTCCAGCAGCGAAAATCCCGCATCACCAGAGCGAGACAGACACCTCTCTCGTCGTTTCCACAGATGGGAATAAAAAAGTATCTGTAAATTAGTTTTCATTGGACTAATTCTCATGAATTTTAACGTTTGAGAACCCCTCAACAATAGGATTAGTTCTGGAGTCGCAACCCTTTAACTTCAATCGTGACCTGGGGACAGAAAGAAGTATTGTCAGGAAGATCATCATTATTCTCATCCTTTGTACAGTAGTCGGTTTCAGTCGCCTGAATTCGACTCATGGCATTTCCCCGAATGGTGATTTTTGCAGAGTCATTATCGTCACCGACTCGATCAAGATTAAAGCCATCAATATCAATATAATTGATTAAAACTTCTCCGTCGGAAGGAGTTTGGATGACTACATTTCTTGCTGCATCAGTTTGATTACCCCCTAGCAGTACACTAACATCAAAATCTGGATTAAAAGCGTCACTGGCTTGTTGACTGTCTTTTAATTCACTGGGGTCGTAAATCAGTCCAGTACCTTTCGCCTTTTCCAAGGGGCCTCGAATCAGATAACGCTCGATTCGGGATGGACAAGGTTCCCCATGGGGACACCAGATTTCATCTTTTTCCCCCGGAACTAAATAATAAGCAACTAGGGCATTAACAGAGCTATCATCACATGGCTCATCTGGCTCGTCGCAGTCTTTAGGAGTGAGAGTGTCAATCTCCGTAATGGGGGGTAAAGAATTCGGCAAAGTATGCTTCATCCAAAAAACTAAAATAGGCATCCGTCCGTCAATTTCTAGGAGGGGAGTGAGATCAATAATTTGAATCTCCCCATTCTCATCCTCGATCGCCTCCTCAAACTGACCGTCCTTATAAATATAGAAAGCCTGGCTCAAGTCAGCAGTGATGAAGTCCAAAGCCGCCTGCAATTCCTGTTCCATCGCCGCTTTTTCTCCCTCGTTGCGGTCATCGTTCAGAATGCTGACCACAAAGCCCAAAAGAGGCGTAATAATTAGGAAAGTGATGACCATCCCCACAATCAACTCGATCATGGTAAAGCCACCATCCCTTCGGGGGAGTTGGGGGGGATTGCGCCGATGCCGCCGATTTAGAAAAGATTGAATTAAACTGAGCATGGTGACTTTTCCTTGAAAAGCTGTGGGAATGTCGCTTCCGAGTCAGTCCTTTGGACGGACTCACTCCTAAAGATCACGGTGATGGAGGATTAGGATCTTGTAGAGTATTGGAGTATTTTTGAAAGAGATCCCCAGTCGGTTCGACTGATGTTTGCAAGTTGATCAGAGGGAAGTTGCGTCTGCCAATGGCATTAGTGATACTGGTGTCTACTCCCCCTTCATCCTCGGAGCCGTTTGTGAGTGGCTGATCGCCACCAAAAGCATTAGCTCGATACACCCGAACTGCCAGAACGTAGCCATCATCTGCCCATTGGTTTGGCTCGTCATCAGGGGCGATACTATTATACAGTCTCGCGATGGGCTGAACTATCATATCGACTTGACTATCTGTGGTACAGCTATCATTACCGTCAAAATCAACGCAGTAGAGCTGGTTATTGTCACCACAATACTCACCATTCTGGTCACAGAGTCCATCTATATCAAAATTCAACTGAGGAGCCTCGTGGGTTGTCAGGGGGTCATCATCTGTGGGTTCTTCCAGGGGATTTTCCAGGTTGCCCGGAGCATTTTCTCTCCGGGGTGAGGTCTTGATATAAGCGACGTAGCTACTCGCCGCCTGGGACGCCAGTTGTATCCGCTTCGCCTGCATTCGGATACCGGTAGCCAAGACAATCACCGGAGAGACTGCCAACATCAAGACGGACACGACCACCATCGCCATGACCCCCTCCAGGATGGTATAGCCGGACTCAGAAGAGTGGCGAAATTTTCCTTTAGATTTGGGTTGAGTGTTCATCAGTTTGTCTCCTTACATCAGGTGAATTATTCGTAATCCGTACAATCCGGTCGAATTCCAGTGCTATCACTGACGATATCGTTACCATCTTCATCCTTGGCACAGAGCAAACCTTTCACCCAAGGGTCATCCGCGCCCACTTGTCGGAAGAATTCCATCACCTTGTATTGTTTATCTGCGGGGTTCTCCGGATCAACATCAAAGTCCAGGCGAGCAAACTGCCGGGTAAAGTAGTCCGGCGGCTGGGCGAACAAGCCCACATCCGAACCCCAGTTCCGGGCGGGTGGCATAAAGTAAGCAATCCGACGTCCAGCATTCTGCATCCTGTATCGGGTGTTTTCTCCAAATACTGTTACATCTGCCGAAATTGACAGGTAAGGAGCAGTTGCGTAGGCACTGCGACCCGACTGTACAAAGGAACCAAAAATCTTGGTCTTTCTTTCTGTGGGTTTAAACCAGTTTTCCAAGAACCGAGCCAGGTTTTGCATACCGCCGTTGGTTTCATTGGGACGGGACGGAACATCACCCGCTCCCAAGACTAGGTTAAATTCTTCATTCGTCGCCACCCTTTGCAACCAGCGAGTCTTGGTTTCTGCCGAGTCGCCTACGGGAAACGTAGGTTCATTCGCTTTAGAATTATTGGTGTTAGTGGCGTGGATTTGGAGCACAGGAACCAAAGAGGGCTGATAGGGGAGGGGGGCAAAACTCGACAGACTACCCGGGTTATCTGGGTCGTCGTACCACAGGGGATAATCATAGCCCCAATTTTTATTGTTACCGTTTTGAGTTTGGAACCAAAGGGCTTTAGCATCATTTTGTGGCTTGTTAGCGGTGCCATAGGTGTTGCAAGGCTGCTCAACTGAGTTACTGCTATCTCCATCCCAATCCCAAACATTAGTACCACCGGAGGTGTAACAGGCTAGTTTGCCATTATTATTGATGCCGATGGGAATGGGGTGATCGTTGCTATCCAAAATCAGTTCGTTGGTCTTGGAATCCCGCAGGAAGGCAATCCGCCGGGGATAGCGATGATCTGAGTCTAATCGTGGAGGATTGACTGTGGTACCTGCCATCAGCTTGTTGCGATCGAAACCTGTTCCAAAAGCATCGATCGAAGGCGCTCCGGCCGGTACTGGAGATGGGACTTTAGGTGAATCGGGATAGGCACTTGGTTTAAGCGCCAGTGGCAGATCGGCGAGTTTGATGTCAGCCTCGAAGTCCTCAGTGTTAGTCCAAGTCCAGTCATTACTGGTATCAAACCAATCAATACCGTCATTGGTACTATTACCATTTTCATCGTATCCGACCACCCAATCCTGGGGACCACAAGCGGACACCATCGGCTTGCGACAGATTTCCATGACGTACTCAGGAAAGTTGATCCGTCGCTGAATGGGGGTGACAAAGTTGTTGAAGTAGGTGCTATCCGCCGCACCAGTATTGGTTTGATTGGCAGTGCTGTTACTGTAGTTTCCGTCAGTGTACTTGTTGTTGGCAGTGGGGTTGACGGTCCCCTGGTTATCAGTGGCAAAGGGCTGAAATTCGGCGTTGCTGCTCAGTCCGTTGATGGCAAAGTCGTTGTAACCGTTGAAGCCATTTAACCACCGAGCGGCTTTGGCTGTGATTTGGGCTTCGATAACGGGATCATTATCCCGAGTTCCGTCCCCATTTGAGTCTACCCCGTTGAGGTCAAACCCATAATCTGTTTCTGTGACAGTGTAGGTGGTTTCCCCTGGAGTCCCGTTTTTGTTGATATCTGGGGCAAAGTCGGCTTCTTTCAAAGTATCACCTGAATTACCGTTTCCATCCAAATCAGCTTGCCAAGCAGTTGTGTCATCAGGTAATGTCAGATTGGATTCGTCAATGTTGGTGTCCGTATTGCTTCCGTTATGATCCAGGTCGGGGGCAAAATCTGCCTCGGTGAGGGCGGCAGTGCCGATCGCACCGTCCCCGTTCAGGTCATAGCCGACAATGGCGTTGGCTGCATTATTCCGCAGCTCGAAGTCCCCTTCGTTGCGGAAACCAAACCGGAAGTTCTCCGAAAGCAGGGTCGCGGCATCGGCAAAGATGGTCACGGGTCGCCAAGTATCACCCGTACCACAGTCACTATCTAACTGAGCGCGAATGGGATCATTTTTGCGACAGGCGAAGTTGGGGTTAATGGCGTTGCGATCGTAGAAGTTGCCAAAGTCTTCGTCTAGGTTCTGGGTAAACTCTTCTTGGCTGTGGACGTTAAAGCTACCCTGAATATAAACGGGAACGTTAGAAACCAGGGTGAGTCCTTTTTCCTTGAGTACATCCTCTGGACTGGTGGCCGGGTCGCCATCGTCCCCAATTGCAACGTCATTTTTGCGGCCCAAGGCCTGTCCGTTAATCAACAGAATGCCATTGGGACGGCGGCTGGGGTCAAGCTGGTAGTCGGAGGGACTCAGGGCTTTGCTGAACTCCTCGTTAATTCCGTTGGCGTCCCCTTCTTCGCGGTAGCTGCGATCTGGGAGGGCATCGTCCCGACTGGCGTAGACAATGCCACTGTAGGGGAGCAGGTATTCCGGGCTGAGGCCGGCGATGTCGGAAGTTTCCGTGTTGTCAATTGTGGTGCCCCGGAGAACGTTGAGATCCAACTGAGTCAGCCGAATTTCTTGGGGCTGGCGATCTTGCAGGGCGAGATCATATCTTCCCGTCAGCTTCGCGGCTTGGTTACCGGTTCGGGGACTGTTGAGGGTAAAGGTTTCATCAACGTTGGTGTCTGGGTCGTCAGCATCGTTGGCTTTCACTTCCCGGCCATTGAGCAGGGTCACTTCCCGAATGGCCTCGTGGGGAATCAGGCTATTATCCGGCTCTATTGTTCCACTGAGAATGTCTAAAGCGCAGAGATTGGCGTCAATTGCTGCCTGATTGGCGAGATCCAAATCTTTCCCCTCGGACAATTTAATGAGGGCTTTTCTCAACGGTTCGTTGGCAAACCGTCCGTCTGGGAATACCATGTTGGCTTGATTGCCGAGTTCCGAGGCTGCACCGGTTACGCTGATTAACCCCGTTGTTGCATTCAAGCTGGCTCCGCCCGGTCTGGCTGTGCTGGGGGCAGGGTAAACAATACCATTGTTAGAGCGGCCATCGGGTGTGCCACCGGGCAGAGTTTCCATGTTCTGCGCCGTCAAGCTATTGGTGGGGTCATAGTAGCTGCTGACGCAGGCGATGGGCTGTTGGTCTGTATCTTCGTTCTCGGGGTCAGTGGAATCTTGGGCGTAGTGGTAAACGGCAGTGGCCCGCATCCGCAAGTCGCCCTTGGCGTATTGGTTTGTATTCGGGTCGATGGTGGGAGTCTGGGCAACTGGGAGGGGTGCTGGTAAAGAATTCCATCCGGGGTTGGAACTACTGGGGTTGTTATCGTAAACCTTTCCACCTTCGGGAGGAGACATGGGCATGGTATCCGGCCAGACAATGGGAAACTCTTCGATGGCACTGGTGGCTGGATCGTCGTAGGTTAGAGATGGACTGACGGCATTGGTGGTTGGATCATCCCATTGGGGAGGTGGCAAGAAGGAGTTCAATCGCTCGTAAATTCCACCACCTGTAATCACCCGCAGTCCGCCGATGCCGGAAATCGCGGTTTGAGGTTTTCTGGTGGCTGCTCTTTCCCAAAAACCGTTACGGCTCAAGTCCCCTGCGGAGGGTAAGGCAGTGTTTTGGGTGACACGAGTGCGATCGGTCTCATTAGACCATTGATCGCCATCCAACTCTAGGGTTGCTGTCACCCAATCTTTACCATTCTCATCCAAATACAGCGCTGGCAAGTTATTGCCGACCAAAATGCGATCGCCGAGTTCATCTTCTGTTCCCGCTGCTAGTTGTTCTGAGGGTTCTGTGGCCTTCAACTGCCCAGTTGTGAGAGAGATGTTGGTCACTGCCTCCAAAGGCCGCATCCAAGCATCTGGTGGTCGCAAGGTATCGCCACTACCCTGGAGTGAAAAACTAGCAAGGGCATCCCCACCTTCAGGCACCTCTGCAAAGGGAACTTTCCGCAGTCGCTTGCTGAAATAGCGTTCCAGCAGTTGCCGACGGGCATCTGTCGGGTCAACCCCTTGGTTCTCCAGCGCCTCTTTGAGATCTTGGACTTCTGCTTTAGGATCGTCGCTTGCATCCTCCTTCATCTGCTCTTCCACCAGTGCCGTCAGGCGAGCTTGATAGGCACCACCGTTGTACATTGCCTCGTATGCACTATCTCCTGTGGATTGATTGGTCTGAGAAATTTCCTGTGTAATTGGAGCGGCGTTTATACCATGATACAGATCGACATCAACCTCTTCTTTAAAGGTTGTATTCCCGGTCATACCATTAATGACATTCCCGGCAACAGTAATCTTGCTTAAGTCTTCCTGATAAAAACAGGAGTCTTGTGCACTGAGTTGATAGAGTCGGGCTCCAGCACCAAAGTGAGACGCGATCAAATTACTGGCGGTGAACAGAGGCCCGTTGAGGGCAAAAGCAGAACCGGGAGTGATTTCTAAGTCATCTCGATAAACCACGCCCCGAAGAGGTTTTTGCTGCCAGTCCATTTGATACTCTAGGGGATTCAAGCTGGAGTTGACTGAGGTGGCTTCGTAGGTGGAACCCAGACCCGCATCGATTTGGTCTTGACTGATGGGCACAGCAAGAGTGTAGACAAATATGCTTCTCTTCAGCTTACCCAAGGAGGGAACCCATCCCTCTTCTGTCACTAAGTTGTCATTGGAACCCACGTACATGGCGCACTCTCGTCTGGGTTTAAAACCCAAGGGTGGCAGGGGTAAGGTTCTCGCGTGTAGTGGGCTTCTTGTTTTTCCTATTTCAGGATTTTGGAAGAAGATACCATAGACAATGTAGCGGTCAAACTTGCCATTGTTATCCGAATCAACTGGAAATTTCCAAGCGGTTTTAATCGCTTCTTCATCGTAGCTGATATTGATAAATTCTTCGTCATTAAAGGTATATTTACTGTTCAGGGTAAAGGAGTTATAAAGTTCTTCATCGGAGATGACTCGGCTGGGATCGTTTTCTAGCTCGTTCATCGCCTCGGAAATTTTGGCTTTCGCCCGGGATGTCGCCGGTTCCGCAGCTTTCAAAACGGCGGTGCTGACCCGGGTGTACCTGGCATCCTGGGCGCGATCAAATGATCGGAACATGATCGCCATCGTCAGCAACACCACCACCATCAGTACCATCGTCACCGTGGGCAGGACGAACCCGGCCACCCGCTTGCGATCGCGACGATCCATCCCCCTAATATTCCGGGAAAGCGATCGCATCAACCCCCGGGTCGCCCTTCGGAAAAACGTCCGGATCTGGCGGAACAGTAAAGGAATGGGTGATCTAGATTTTTGGTGGTTCTGCTTGCGCTGGTGCATGAGACGCCTTCCTGACCTTCGGTCTAGATGGATGTGCTGGCAGGTATAGAAGATGCCGACGCTCGATAACGAGACATCAAACCGGCGGTTTTATCGGGCTGGTGCCCAAACGCCAGTTTCTATAAGTTTTCAGGTGCGATCGCTTTTGAGAGCGATCTTGATAAGGTGCGATCGGGAATGCCCCGTTTCGGTGGCTGCCATCTCGACCCGACCATCTTTGACCAATGGAGTGTCAAGAGAGCATAAGTTTGGAGAAATGTAAATACTTCTCCGCGTAGCCACACCTCTTATTAATAGCAAATCGATTGCAAATCGGGTGAATCGCCGATCGCAGCAAGTTAGTGCGCGCGATCGCACTCACCGCACCAGACCCCGGAGCCGGGTGCATGGGTGTTTGACCCCTCAAGCTCATTTGTAGCTTTCCCAAATCGGGACCAAAAGCGATCGGTTCTGCAACAAATTGTTACAACTCCCCCTCCCCCGATTCGCCGGAAAAGGGATTGCCAGAGATAAGCTATACGTCCCGCAGACTGTAACCGAAATGATTGACTCTCGACTCGAAGCGGTTGATAATGTATCCGGTATAGATAAATTTAATCGGGTTGCGCCGATCGCCCCACCAATTAAAGTAGCGATCGTTGACTCCCTGGCGAATTTTGTCCGAAGCGATCGCCGCCGTTTCCAGGCCCAGAAACTCATAAATTCGATCCAGAGTCCCCCCGGGATCGGCGATCAGATTTTCGTATCGGAGAACCAACACCCGATTGAGGTAGGGGCGATCGCTCTCAAATCGTTCGTAACAGACCAGCCAATGTTCGATCAGGGAGTGTATGCGGGTATGACTCCACTTTTTGGTTGCGTAGGAAACCGCGATCGGATGTCGCATCACAATGATAAACCTGGAATTGGGGAATAGAGCCTGCAAAAAACGAGTCCGCACCAAATTCGGGGGGGACTTTTCCAGCAAAAAGGGCTTTTGTAAATCCCAGTAAGGACTCCACTGCCGGAATAGCTTTTCGGCATTTTCCGGCGAAACCAGGGGCGATCGTTCGTCCAAAAAAGAATTGGAATTGAAACCAAACCGACCCGGCCCCCCAAACTCCTGGGCGGCGGGATAGACGGACTGCAGGTGTTGCCCTTCATCCTCCGTGGCCCCCGTGTCTCGAAAACCGCTGATTTGCGGATGTTCGGCCAGGAGGCGTCCCAACAGTGTCGTCCCGCTTCTGTGGAGTCCGCCAATAAATATGAATTGATGTTCCGGCATCAGATGGCTTGTGCGACAACACCATCATTCTAAGCCGGGGCACAACCAGAGGCGATCGCACTCAACCTGACACCTTCGGACTCTGACCCAAGCTCTCACCACTCAACCCCCCCCACCATCCGCTCTCACCCGTCCGGGGTGTAACTAGGCCAGCGCACAGCGCTATAAAACTGCTTGAGATCATGAATAGCTGATAGCTGAAGGCTGACGGCGGATTGCCAAAAAAAATCGGCCCGAAATTAATCTGCCGATCGCGATCGCATTTTTTTCATCATTTTTCCGAGCACCGATCCGGCCAGCTTAGAATCCGGCCGTCCCCAAAACTTGATACATGATAGAGTTGATGAAACTGAGGGCGATCGCGCCGATCAGCGCACTCCAAATCCCCCACCGCAGGCGAAATCCCGGCACCAGCCAAGCCGCCAGACCAAAAATCACCATGTTCAGCAGCCAGGTGATCACAAAAGTGGAAAAAACTATCTGTGCGGGTAAAACCAGAGTCCTCAAAACCGGGCGCACGAAAGCATTCAACAATCCGAAAATTGCCGAGGACAAGAGCGCCTTTTTGAAATCGTCAATTTCGACCCCGGTAAATCGGCTGAGTTGGGCGATCACAAACAAGCTGACCGCAGTCACCAGCCAAGCGACAATCAAACTTACCATATAATTCGTCTCCGCAATGAGATCTCGATACTGCTGCTATTAAACATTAAATCGGAACAATACCACGTCTCCTTCTTGAACCACATACTCTTTCCCCTCGGACCGAACCAATCCTTTTTCCTTCGCCGCATTCATCGATCCGTGTTCCACCAAATCCTGATAGGCGATGGTTTCCGCCCGGATGAAACCCCGTTCAAAATCCGAGTGAATCACCCCTGCGGCTTGGGGTGCGGACATCCCGGCCCGGATCGTCCAGGCGCGAGTTTCCTTCGGCCCGGTGGTCAGAAAGGTTCGCAAACCCAACAGTTCGTAGGTGGCTTTGATCAAAGATTTGAGGCCCCCTTCTTCCACCCCCAGGGATTCCAAAAAATCCTGTCGTTCCTCATCCGACAATTCGATCAATTCCGATTCCACCTGGGCGGAAATAATCACGACCTGGGCATTTTCTCCCGATGCGATCGCCCGCACCTTTTCCACCCAGTCATTCCCCGTCGCCAAATCCTCTTCCGACACGTTCGCCGCGTAAATAATCGGCTTGCGCGTTAGCAGTCCCAGAGATTTGATCGCCTCGGTTTCTTCCTCCGTCAAATCCGCCAGCCGCGCCGATTTTCCTTCATTTAAAACCGCCGCCACCTTTTCCAGCGCCCCCAATTCCAGTTGAGCCTCCTTGCTGGTGCGGGCCTGTTTGCGGGTGCGATCGATGCGACGTTCCACCTGGCTCAAATCCGCCAGCGCCAATTCCAAATTGATAATTTCGATATCCCGAGCCGGATCGACGGACCCCGAAACGTGGATGATATCATCATTTTCAAAACAGCGCACCACCTGCACGATCGCATCCACTTCCCGGATGTGGGAGAGAAACTGGTTCCCCAACCCTTCCCCCTGACTCGCCCCCTGCACCAGTCCGGCGATATCCACGAACTCGATGCGCGTCGGGACGATCTGCTCCGAACTGGAAAGTTTCCCGAGCACCTGCAACCGCTCGTCCGGAACCGCCACCACGCCGACATTCGGCTCGATGGTGCAAAAGGGAAAGTTGGCGGCCTGGGCCTTGGCATTAGCCACCAGGGCGTTAAAAAGGGTCGATTTTCCGACGTTGGGGAGTCCGACGATTCCTGCTGTGAGCATACCGATTGCAAAGGGTTTTACCAAAGATAGGATAGCAGACGGACATCGAAAAATGTCAATCTGATCAAATCTGCCGCGATCGACTCAGCTTCCCCGACAACTCAGAGGGTTTCGGGATCGATATTTAATTCTCGCAGTTTGGCGATTAATTTTTCATTGCGTTGCTGTTCGGCTGTAAGTTGTTGTTCTGTGGTTTCCAATCGCTGTTCTGTCATCTGTCGTTGTTGTCGTGCGATCGCCGCGTCTTCTTCAGGAGTGGGAACCAATTCCCCTTCGGGGGTAAAAAATCGGAGTTGTTTTTCGTGAATTCCCAGACATAATTGTAACTGGTGACTCCACAAATGCCCCCTTTCGTTGGGCTGTAAATCCTGGTATTCTCCATTCAACAGGCAAAATCCTTTAAACTCAAGGGTTTGCGGAGAAAACCAAAAATATTCGGGGGTGCGAAATATATCTTGATAAATCTGTTTTTTGGTGGTGCGATCTACTGTTGCCGTCGAATCCGATAACAATTCGATAATGACGTGGGGATACTTTCCCCCTTCTTCCCACAGAACCCAACTTTTCCGGGGTTTCCGTTCCGTATTCAACACCACGAAGAAATCCGGCCCGCGAAAATCCTTCGTTTTTACCTGTTCGGGGCTGTAGTAAATCGTCAGATTTCCCGTGGCAAAATAATCCGTCCGGTCTTGCCACAGCCAGTCCAGACATTTAAGCAACAGCACCAGTTGTTGTAGATGCAAATGGCTTTCCAAGGGCGGTTCCTCACTTTCCAAATCTCCGGGAGGAAATTCAATTTCTTCCCATTCGGTTTCGGCTTGCAGTGTTTCCAATTCCTGGGCAGGTGTCATAGCAGCCTCCGATGCAATCCTTATATTATAGCAGTGGGCGGGTTATATAGCAGTTTTCTATCCAGTGCGATACATCCGATCCCCCTAAATCCCCCTTAAAAAGGGGGTCTTTGAATGGGTCTTACAACCCGTTGCCAATCAAAATAAATGGTGCCCAATAGTAGGGATGATTCAAATCGGAAACGACCTCCGGTTTCAAGTCGTCCCGCAGCGATACCAAAGGGCAATCCGGCAAATTCCACTTCACGATCGCCGATTTGAGCCGGACGAATCAGGGCGGGATCGGCAAACGCCCCCGCCAATACTTTGGGTTCCGGTTGCGGTCGGGTGTCCATTTCCGGCAAAGAAGTGGCGGTTCTCGGGCAGTACAACGCCTGCCGAAAATGCCTAAGTTGCCCAAGCTTATTTTTTCAACATCACGAAAGCCAATTTCTTGAAGAATCACTAAAGACTGCTGGTCAAACTCGATCGCCTTTTGTTTTTCCCCCAAGGCATCGTAGACCTTACCGATATTATTGAGGGTGGTGGCTTCTTGTTGGCGATCGCCCACCGCTTGAAACAAGGGCAAAGCTTGCTCGTAATACTCCAGAGCTTGCTGTTTTTCCCAAAAATCATTGTAGACTCGACCCAGAACCATTTGAGCCGTCGCTTGCTTGGCGGGATTCCCGCCTTGTTCGTATAACCTCGCCGCCTCCTCAAAATAGGAAATGGCAGCCCGTAAAGACTCCGCCGTTCCTTCTTCAAACAGTTCCCATCCCCGCTGGAAGCTGGCATCCGCCGTGTCCGAGTCAGACTGTTGGGCGATGAGTTCCTGTTGGGGCACTTGCGGCGATCGCGCCATCGTCTCGGTACTGTAAAGACAACTCGCACCAATTTTGGGGGGAACCGGATTGACTCCCCTCGCGAGCCCCCCTAACCCCCATCCCCCCCAACCCCCATCCCCCCCAGCCCCCCACCCCCCCAGCCCCCATCCCCCCCAGCCCCCCTTTGAAAGGGGGGAGAAAGGGGGGAGAAAGGGGGGAGTAAGGGGGGAGATAGGGGGGAACCGGAGTTTCAAGTCCCCCACAGTTGGGGGATTTAGGGGGCTCGGTGGGGCATTGGAAAAAATTGACATCCGGTGTCATCATTGTCGTGAGCGAAAATACTCCAACACGAGGAGCCATTGAATTATGTCCGAATCCACCGATCGCAGCGGCATGAAACTGTCTGCCCCCGAAGCCTTCGCCGCGATCGCCCTCATCGCGGTGGCCGCAGACGGTTACATTACCGGGAGCGAGTCCCAGGCCGTCACCGCCACCCTGTCGCGGATGCAGCTTTTCGGGGAATATTCCGGGGAACAAAAGCGAGAACTGCTCGATCGCCTGCTGACGGAGATCAAAACCAAGGGCTATGAAGACCTATTAAAAGCGGCGATCCAAAGCATTCCCAAAGAGTTGCGAGAGACGGCCTTCGCGATCGCCACCGACATCACCCTCGCCGACGGCGAGATCGCCGAAGAGGAAGAAAACCTTCTCAACGACCTCTACAGTTCCCTCGAAATCTCCGAGGATATCGCCACCCAAATTATCGATGTGATGCTCATCAAAAATCGGGGCTGATAGTCAACCCATCCCCGGCTATTAATGGAGTCGGTTTGTTGGTCAATTCCATCGGCTTTTCAATGGGGTTCGGGCTGGGATTGAGTCGGGGGTTGGGAATCGGGAGTCGGGGCGATCGACCGTTCCGATTTACGATTCCCGCCCAATTGTCAAAAAATCACAAATTTCGGGATATAATATTTGCAGATATCATCACCTCAATTGAGCAACTCATTGACCGAACTGTGTTCTACTCTCGAACTGTTTATTTTCAGGAAACGGATGCCGCCGGAGTCGTCTATTTTGCCAACGTGATGGCGATGTGTCACGAAGCCTATGAAGCCTCTCTAATTCATGCCGGCATCGACCTGAAAACGTTTTTTACAAACCCCGACTTTGCCATTCCCATTGTCCGCGCAGAGGTCGATTACCGCCGGCCAATTTTTTGCGGCGATCGCCTGCAAATTCATCTATTTCCCCGCAAAATTAGCCAAGATACCTTTGAAATCGATTACCAAATTGGCTTCGCAGAAAAGCCCGAAACGCGGGTCGCCATCGGACTGACAAAGCACATTTCGATCCATCCATCCAGCCGCCGGCGACAACCTTTTCCAGAGGAAATTAATCGCTGGCTGGCCGAAGAACGGGCCGAAGATTTACTCAAAAATCTGGATGCCGTCGCCATTTGGAATAATGGGAAAGCCTATTTTTTTAGGGGCGATGAATATTTGAGTTATGATGTCAACATCGCCCGCATCGATCGCGGCTATCCCCAAAAAATAAACCTGGGAAAATGGAAAAAATTTCCCCCTAAGTTCGGGGCAGGGATTACGGCGGCGGTCGTCCTCAAAAATGGCAAAGCACTGTTTTTTAAAGGAAACCAATATATCCGCTACGATCTGGAAAGCGATCGCGTCGATCCGGGCTATCCGCAAACCCTCGACAGCGGCAACTGGCCGGGGTGGCCCCCACATTTTTACGGGGGCATCGACACGGCGTTTCGGTGGAACAATAAAATTTATATTTTTAAGGGAGATGAATACATCCGCTACGACTTGGCAAAGGAGTTGACTGACCTCGGTTATCCCCAAAAAATAAACAGCGAAACCTGGCCCGGTTTGTCCCCAAAATTCGCCTCGGGAATCGAGGTTGCCTTCCCGTGGAGGGATGGCCGAGTTTATTTTTTCAAAGGTGACGAATATATTTGCTATAATATGAATCGAAATTGTACGGAATCGGAACAGCCGCAAACGGTGAGTTCCTGGTCGGGTTGGTAACGCGATTAATTGATATGGATTTTTCTTCGAGTTTTGAAGGACGGCGCAGCTACGCGATTATCGGGACGGGTGCGATCGGCGGGTTCTACGGCGCGAAATTGCAGCGATCTGGGTGCGACCTGCATTTTCTGATGCGGGGGGATTACGATCGCGTCTGTCGGCACGGCTTGGAAATCGAATCCCCCTGGGGAAACTTTCACCTTCCCGAAGTCAACGCCTACAATACCCCCGAAAAGATGCCCCCCTGCGACGTGGCGATCGTGGCTTTAAAAACCACCCAAAATCATTTGCTCTCCCAAATTTTACCCCGAGTTTTGAAACCCGAGGGCGCGGTTTTGGTGCTGCAAAATGGATTGGGAATCGAACCCCAAATCGCCGAAATTGTCGGGGGCGATCGCGTTCTGGGGGGAATTTGCGTGATTTGTTCCAATAAAATTAAACCGGGCTACATCCGCCATCTCGACTACGGGACAGTCAAACTCGCCGAATATACCGGCGGCTACAAACCCGGCGGCATGACGGACCGGCTGCGACAAATTTGCGGCGATTTTGAACGGGCTGGAATTCCGGTTGAATGGCGGGACGATTTGCTTTCCATCCGCTGGGAAAAGTTGGTTTGGAATATTCCCTACAATGGATTGTCCGTGGTTTTAAATGCGCGGACGGACGAGATGATGGGCGATCGCCACACCCGAATTTTGGTCGAAGAAATCATGGGGGAAGTCCTCCGGGGGGCCGCAGCGTGCGATCGCACCCTCCCCCGGGAAGTCATTGATCGGATGCTGTCCCACACCGAAAAAATGACCCCCTACCGCACCAGCATGAAAATCGATTTCGACGAAAAACGTCCCCTGGAAGTCGAGGCAATTTTTGGCAACCCGCTGGAGATGGCAAAGCGAGGCGGGGTCGAACTGACGCGCATCCGGATGGTGTACCAACAGTTAAAATTTTTAGATGCAAGAAACGCTATAAATTGACCGTTTGAGCGGATCTATATGATAATTTCTCCCAACAATTCTTCCAACAATTTTTCCATCATATCCATACTTTTTCTTCGCAAAACTTCCGGCCCCCGCAAAAATTCTTGGATCGTCATTTTATTTTGGTGGAAGTCTCGCACGAAGTCCCGCACTTCTTCGCCGAATTTTACCGAAGCCTCGACCTGTTTTAACATAGTTGAAACCAGATCAAATCCGTGCTTTTTCGCTTTTCTGTAGTCGGACACCATCGCCCCCTCCGGCGTGCGTTTCACCTGCCGCAGTTCCCGCTTCAAATTCTCATATTGGGTGGCGAGTAAATCATTTTGCTGTTCGAGAATCTTACACTGTCGCGTCAAGCCGTCCTCGCTGCCGTCGATGGATTCTCCAACCTGATGTTGTCTTTCAATTTCCAACAGTCGCGCCAGATCGCCTTCCTTGTAGGCGCGATTGATTTCTTTCATGATTTCGGTGTGGTTCATCCGGGTGTCGTCATCCGTCACCAAATCGGGGTGAAAAATTTCGGCGAGTCGGAGAAAGGTTTGGCGGATTTTGCGGGAATCTCCGGCGTTATTTTCACGGTCCCGCTGCGGGGATTCTTCCCCTTCCCCAAACTCGTCGCACGGGGGACGATTTGAACCGAATTCGCGATCGCGTTCTTCTCCGTCCGGCGTCGAAAATAAGTCGTCGAGGGAAATATCGTCCTCATCGTCGTCGAGTTGGTAACTGATCAACCCGGCGTCTTGGAGACTTCGATAAATGGAACAGATATCTTTGCGGGTTTGTTTCCCCAGTTTTCGCTTCGTTAAAATGTCTTTAAAATAACCGTGGATTTCGCGATCGATTTCCGCCATTTTCTCCACGGCGGGGGCGCTGCGACCGAAAATTTCCGTCGCCACCGATCGCATTTGTTCGACAAAATTCTTGAGTTCCGTCCGCTTGCGCTTAATTTGTTTGAGTAGCCATTGATGCCGCTCTTCCAAAGCCGCTTTGCGATCGTGTAATGCAGAGTGCGCGAGAGAGGCGGAGGGCTGCGGGGATGATGCCATGAGTCTTAGATCCCAGAAACATTACGGTTCGATTTTAAAGGATATAGCGCTACGCGCAAGTCAAAAGTCAAAAGTCACCCATGGCAAAGTCAAAAGTTGATGACCAGGGATTTTCAGCCCTCGAAAAAAGTGGATATCATCCCCGACCGCATCCCCCCATCCCCCCCAGCCCCCATCCCCCCCAGCCCCCCTTTGAAAGGGGGGAGAATTGGGGGAGAAAGGGGGGAGAAAGGGGGGTGAAAGGGGGGAGAATTGGGGGGAGAAAGGGGGGTGAAAGGGGGGAGAATGAAACAGCCCTGCTTTTCAAGGGGGATAATGGTGAATCGTTCAGCTTTCATTAAATCGGCAACGGCTCAATCCGGCAAAAAATCGGTCAAAATTTCGTCGGGTTCGTCGTAAATTTCCTCATCGTCATCATCCACCACCGGGGGATTGGACAATCCCGGCGTGACCGTCCCCCAACCGACGCGACGTTCCAGAGTGGCGACTCGGGATTCGAGTAATTCCAGCGACACCGCCGTTTTTTCCAATACAAATAATTTTCGTCGCAGGTCGGAAACTTCCCGTTTGAGGAGTTCCAATTCGACCGGAGAAGGGGAAGAAGTGAGAATGTCGATCGCCAAATATTGTCCGACGGCCTCCCGCAGCAGTTCGGAGATCGGACGTCCGGTTTGTCGGGAACGTTCCTGAAGCTGATTCACCCACTCCTGGGGAATGGCGATGTTAACGGTCCTGTCGTCTGGGAACTCGGACATCATATCAAATCCTAATTGATCGCCCACAAAACATTTGGGGGGCGGGAGTCGGGAATTTTAGATTTTAAATTTCCCGGCTTGGAAGGAGTGAGGAATGAGAAATTTCTCACTTCTCACTTCTCTTTCCTCCCTTCTCTTTCCTCCCCCCACCCCCCACCCGAAATTAATTATAGTCCCAGTTGATGCCCGAATCCCCGAGAAGCGCTATGATAAAAACCGAGGTTAAGATTTGTAAAGACCATTGACTGCCAGTGTAAGTTCCACCAATCCCATCAAACAGCCGTTGGGCTGGCATCGCCTCCGGTGTCGTTGGCAAGGCGGCGAGGACGTCGTGCGACAGGGACTCCCCCACGGCCAACTGTCTCCGACCTGGCAAATTCTGCTACTCGGGGACGGTTCCCCCACTCGCCACCTGCAATTGTTGACGGGGGAACCGACGGAAGTTGACGTCATCGATATGTCCCCCATCGGCATGAATACGGACGGCGCCCCGGCTTTGATTCAGGCGGTTCCGGGGCCTCGGCTGCGGCGTCAGGTGTGGTTGCGGACGGCCTCCGGACAGCGTTTGGCCTACGCCACCTCCTGGTGGGAAAACAGCCACGTTGACGAGTACCTGCAAAACCGATCGCTGCCCATTTGGGCGAGTTTGGCCCGCCTCAGAACCGAGTTATATCGGGACGTCCAGGGCCTTTACTACGGCGACTCCAAAGCCTTGGAATTGGCCTTCGGACAGCCCGGGCCATTTTGGGGGCGGCACTATCTTTTTTGGCATCACGGCGAACCGCTGACGCTGATTTACGAGGTATTTTCTCCCTACTTGACCAAGTATTTGGGGCCGACCCAAATGCGGGAGGATTAGGTCGATTGTGCGGGTTTGAGAATTGAATTACTCCATGCGATCGCTGTAGAGAGATTGCAATAAATTCTCCAATTTTTCTTCGGAACAGCATTCGATCAGGGCGTCAAATCCATCCACCAGGCGGGCGGCGGTTTCCCCCAAAGTCGGACTCATGCCCCACACGTCCTGAACCCAATCCCCGGGGCGATCGTCGATGAAAATCAGGCGTTCGAGGAGTTGTTTCGCTTCGGTTTTAGAGAGCGTCATGATAGAATATCTGACCAATTACTGTCTTAAATTTTAACAAATTTTTGAGGAAAGAACCCCACCCAACCCTCCCCTTGTGAATGGGAGGGCGATGATTTAGAATTTCTGGAGAATATGAACGTTCGTTTGCGATCAACCCGGGTCGAGGATTTGGAGTTTGTCGTCGGTGCGGAAAATCACCCGGACAATTGTGATTTCGTTTCCCAGTGGAGTCGGGCGGAACACGAGGCGGCTCTTTCCGACGGCAATAAAAAACATTTTATTGTGGAGAATGTCAAAACGACCGAACCCGTCGGTTATGTGATTTTAGAAGATGTGCGAAGCCCCCACAAAAGCGTTTGTCTGAAACGAATTGTCATGACAGAAAAGGGGAAGGGGTACGGGCGAGAAACGCTGCGTCTGGCGAAACGTTTGGTTTTTGAAAGTCTAAAAGCGCACCGCCTCTGGTTAGATGTGAAAGATTACAATACCCGGGCAAAGTTGCTGTATGAGTCGGAAGGGTTTGTCGTCGAGGGGTTGTTGAGAGACTGTTGTCGATCGCGAGGACAATTCGAGTCCTATTATATTTTGTCGATGTTGGAGGACGAATATTTTGCCAATGGGAAAGAGTAGGACAGAGGCAACAGGCCCTAGGCCATAGGCGGGGTGAGGGGGAAGGGGGAAAACTCTACTCCCTAATACCGACTCCCCACTCCCTACTCCCCACTCCCTGACTCTTCTTCCCAGCCGACGGCAGCGTTGAACCGTTCCATTTCCGGGGAGCGATCGCCGTAAACGCCCTCAATTTGTTGCTGGCAACAGTCGATCGCGAAATCGTTCAATTCCTCTGGTTCGACGCCGTAAAGATCCTGGAACACGTCCGCCCGGACGCGGCAGAATCGGGGGCGCGCGCTGTAAATTCGACAGTCCCGATTTTCGCGATCGAAATGGATGCACCATCCGTCCGCTCCCACCAAGCTCAGATAGATTTCGAGTTCCTCCGCACAAAGATAATCTTCCAATTCCGGGCGTTCTGTCGGGTCGAGATGACAGCACGCGCCACACCGTTTCACACAAAGCCAGGTTGCCACGTCAATAATCTGTTGAATTGAGTCACTTCTTCGGCCGTTTCGGACGCTGCAATGCTGGCGGGATCTCATCCTCGGCAGTCGCCTCCTCAGAATCCGGGGCGGCGTCCGATGTCGCCCTCGTTTCCGCTTCCGGTTTAGGTTCCGAAACGTTCCCTTCCTCCGATTTTACAGACTCCGACACTTCGGCGGGGGGGTCCGGTTCGGCTTCCGGGGAGCGATCGATCGCCGTGTTCGGCGGTTCCTCGGAAGATGGGGACTCTTCCGGTTCGGCGGGAGACTTGGTTTCGAGCACCTCTTCCACCGCCGATGGAGAGGCCTCAGTAGCCATCATCGTTTCAAACGGCGATCTTTCTGGGGTTTCCGCCGGTTCCGCCTCGGTTTCCGGCGTCGCCGAGACGACGGATTCGACAATTTCCCCCTGCCGTTCTTCGGCTTCGGTTTCGACGGCGGAAACGTCGGTGGCGGGTGGGGGTTGGGGCGTTTCTTCCGCGTCCGCGATCGCACCCAGGATATCCGCCGGGGGTTCGGCCTCCTCGGACGCCTCGACATTCGAGATGTTGCGGGCCGTCCCCTCCGAGGCTGCGATCGCCCCCAGGGTGTCCGCCGGGGGCGGGGTTTCCGTCGCCTCGGAACTCACCGCCTCCGTTGCGATCGGTTCCGTTTGCCATTCGTCATCGCCCTCATCCCAATCAGAAGGGGACGGCGTCTCCCCGGCAGAAACGGGCGGTTCCGGTGGGGCGGGGGGAGTCGGCGGCGTTTCGGGTTCGGTCGGCGTTTTCTGGGCGAACAAGCCTTTCAGGTTGGACAAGATTTGGCCGAATCCCCCCGGTGTTTTGTCGGGTTCGGCGGCATCTTCCTCGGGTTGGGCCTCCTCGACAACTGCCACGGCGGCATCTTCCTCGGGTTGAGCCTCCTCGACAACTGCCACGGTGGTGTCTTCCTCGGGTTGGGCCTCCTCGACAACTGCCACGGCGGCATCTTCCTCGGGTTGGGCCTCCTCGACAACTGCCACGGTGGTGTCTTCCTCGGCCACCGTCGGAGTTTCGGGGGTTTCGGGAACGTCCGGGGTTCCCGGTTCATCCGGCGCGGTAACGGCTTCGGGGGCGGGGGTTTCCGCCTCGGCGGCGGACTCGTCAACCGTCCCTTCGGTTTGGGCTATTTCGCCCTCGGTGGGGGCGATCGCGGGGTTGAGCACTTCAACTTCCCGTGCTTCGGATACCGTCGCGGGGGGTTGCGGTTCCGTCGCGGGGGCGGGGGTTTCCGCGACTTCCCGGGGGATCGATTCCGCGATCGCCGGTTCGGCCACGGTTTCGGGTTCCGCCGTCGCCGCCGGTTCGGGGGTTTCCGCCGGTTGGGGGGGTGTGAGGGGGGGCGATTTCGCGCCGCCGCCCAAAATGCTTGAGACGCGCCGCTTCACTCCATCGGGGATGGGAGTTTGAAGCTGAAGGGGGGTGACTTCCCGGCGGAGGGTGAGGGTTTGCCAACCCAACCAGCCCAGGAGGGCGACGCTCGACATTTGCCCCAGCAGGATCGCGCCGGTGAAGCGTCCGGCACAAGCCCAGAGGATCAGGGCGTAAAACAGTCCGACGCCGCTCCAGAGCCAGTCACTCTTGCGATGCACCTCCGGAAAGAAGAAGGCGGCCATGTACAGGGCGAAGCTCCCCAAACCGACAGCGATCGCCAGGATGTATGCCAACATCTTTAACTCCCACGCGCTCAACATATTTCTACTCCGCACATTGTACCTCCGTATACGACTAGACTGATAATGTTTGATGTCGCGATCGCCCATCAGTTTGATGTCGTCCTCGTAGCGGTGGAAGTGAGCGCAGGTTCCGGCTCCGGTGTCGCCGTTCAAAACCCCTCCGCAGGCGGCGCTGAAGGTGTCCCACACGCTCGGTTTGCGCCCCCCCTCCCCGATCGCGCCCTCGATCTGATAGGATGCGGTAGCCCTACCCCAGATCAAATCTTTTGGAAACTGATAGCTGACCATAGATGTGTCCGATTCCCTGTTTTGAACTTTCGGGCCCTGCCGTCCGCCGTCAACCCTTTCGGGTTTTTCGCGGAATTTTCCCGGCGCGAAATCCGTCGGGGCGATCGGGCGATCGCGGTAAAATTAAGAACGCACCAGATCTGGGATCTCAATACCCAATCGCGGGAGGAATATGATGCTCAAAAAACTTCGGGTTTTCGGCTTAATTTTCATACTGGTCGTCGGATTGGTTTTGACCGGACTGACGGCCCCCGTTTTTGCCGCTTCTCTACCCCAACCCGACGAGGTGGGAGATTATATCGGCAATTCCAATCACGTCTATTGGCAAGTCGTCGATCCCGATCCGCAAGGGTTAAATTGTCGCATGGGCGAACAATCCATCGAGGAAATCTGGAATCCCGACAACCCCGGATTTCCCCCCATCGGCTCTTGGCCCGCCGTCACCACGTTGCAGGAAAATGAGGTATTCGAGGGAAAACTCAGCTACGGGGGATTCATTTTCACCTTCGACGACAACCGCGATCCTTGGATTTTTATCAAGAACAAGTCCGACGGAACCCCCGCCAACTGTTTCGTCCGGGCGAATCATTTGTTCGTCCAACCCGTAGAAGAACCGATCGCGGAAGAACCGGAATCAACGGAATCCGAATCGGTCGCCGATTCGTAACCGGGAAAATGGACGCGATCGCGGGTCGGGTCTGCTTCTGAAAGCGCCCGACTTCGATATTTTTTATATCTAAATTGCTGATAAAATAGCCGTGAATTTAACTTTACAATCCTGAGTCAATTTTTTGATCCCCGGCCGAGCGATCGCCCAATCAAGGTGGCATTTCCCCCCTCAACAGCTAAAATCAATAGACGTTGAGTCTGGATGGACGTGCAGGAGTGACATTGTTGAATAATGCCGATATGTCTGAAAATGCGGATCGCATCCCGCCCGTGACGGCCGACGACATCCCGGAGGCCATCCGCGATACCCCCGCCGCCGACGCCGCAGCGATCGGCCGATCCCGGCGAAAGCTGCGGTTTTGGCAGTGGTTGGGGATCGCGATCGCCACATTTTTGGTCACTTTGGGGTTAAACTACCGATTCGGAATTCTGGTGAGCCGCCCCCCCGCCGACTTGCCGGAACCGGAACCGGTCGCCACGGCACCATCTGCGAGCTCGGCCGCCGTCCCTCCAGAACCCGAAGCCGAACCCTCCGACGACCTCCTCGGCCATCTTCCCTACGAAGAAGCCCCCCGAGACGCTCTCAAGGCTTTGACGGCCGACGGCGCCATCCGCCTGCGTCCGGCGGCGGCGGACGCCTTTTTTGAAATGGCCCGGGCGGCCCGCAACGAGGGCATTTACCTGCTCCCCCTGTCCGGGTTCCGCAGCCTCGAAGATCAGGAATTTCTCTTTTTCGAGGTCAAAGCCCAGCGGGGGCAGGTGGCCAGCCAGCGGGCGGAAGTCAGCGCCCCCCCGGGCTACAGCGAACATCATACCGGCTACGCCATCGACATCGGAGATGCCGACAACCCCGCCACCCATGTCGATGTCAGTTTCGAGCAAACCCGGGCCTTTGAGTGGCTCCAACAAAATGCGCCTTACTATAGCTTTGAGCTATCATTTCCGAAAGACAATCCTCAAGGGGTCAGTTACGAACCCTGGCACTGGCGGTATGTCGGCGATCGCCACAGTCTGGAAACCTTCTACAAGGCGAAATCGACCGAAACCGAACCCCGCTGAAACGGCCAGGACGCTTCGGACTTCAACCTCCCGACACCGAGGCAGTTCGAGCTCTCGGACCCATCTGAGCTGTTGCCTTTTGCCCGTTGCCCGTTGCCCGTTGCCTTCTAAATAAAGAGCCGATGCGAGAAACTTCTCTGAACCTGATTGCCATCACCATTTTTACCCTGACGATGACGGCCCTGCTTGGGCCGATGTTCGACCTTTCGGCCACCATTCCGGCAGGGATGGCGTTCGTATTGCTGGGGTTGGCGACCCTCGACACGTTCACCCTGCGGGGTCAGGGATCGACAATTTTGGTCGATTGGCTGGCGGGCACCTCCGGCCAAACCCGCGATCGCGTCCTCCGCCACGAAGCCGGCCATTTTTTGGTCGCCCACCTGCAGGGCATCCCCGTCGAAGGGTACGCCCTCACCGCCTGGGAGGCCTTCCGACAGGGGCAGACCGCCCAGGGGGGGGTGCGATTCGACGATCGCGAACTGATGGCACAACTGCAAGCGGGGACGATCTCCGGGGAGGCCATCGACAAATACTGCCAGGTGTGGATGGCCGGGGTCGCCGCCGAAACCCTGGTTTACGACCGCGCCGAGGGCGGTATGGAAGACCGCCAGAAAATCGCGGCCCTGTGGGTCCAACTCGGACGTCCCCCCCAGGAAGCCCAAATGAAGCAGCGCTGGGCCACCTGGCAGGCGAAAACCCTCATCGAAACCCACCGCCCCGCCTACGATGCCCTGGTGGACGCGATGGCGCGGCGGGCCCCCGTCGCCGAATGTTTGCACGCCATCGCCGGTCGGATTCGATCCTAAATTCTTCCAAAAGATACAAAATATTCAAAATGCGGCGATCGCTTCCCCAAATGGTGACTTCATTGACCAAACGCTTCCCGAGAAACGCGATAAATTAGATCGCAACAGTCAGTGGACACCCCTTGCCTCCGCCAAGGAGGGGTAAGGTTATCGAGTGGGAGAATCCGATGACGTTTGAAGACATCTATCGATTTTTTAAAGAGCCACCGCCGATTTATCTCAACAAGGAGTTGGCGGTGTGTTACGTTTTGTCGGTGTTTTTGCGCGCAGACTCCTACGGAACCGAGTTGATTCAGCGTTTGGAGCAAGAGTACGCCACCTATCGGCTCTCCGATACGGTTCTGTATACCGCTTTGAAGTTCTTGGAACGGGAGGGGACGATCGCGGGATACTGGAAAAAAGTGGACGGTCGGGGCCGGCCCCGGCGAATGTACCAGGTGTTGCCGGAATTTCGCAACCAAGCCCAGGAACTCGCCCGACTCTGGCACGACTACGCATCTCAACGTACACTAACTTAAGGTAGTGTGCGATCGCACGGCGCAGTTAGTCCTACAAAATCCATGACCTTCACTGTCATTCCATCCACCTTCTTTCTCACCCTCCTGTTGGGGGTGGGTCTGTTTTTCTTTGTCCGAGCTTCCGTTAAGGATCGGACGCAGCAGGAAACCCTGTCCGCGGATCGAGATGCGGACGCCCTGTTGGAGCAAATTCAACACTACTTCGGCTCCCGCGCCTACCGGCCGGTCGCCATCGACCGCCAAGACAACGCCATCACCTACGAAGGCGTCGTCCGCCCCAGTTGGTTTCTGGCCGTCTTTCTCACCCTGCTGACCGCCGCGGGGACTCTCTGTTTGGGACTGGTGCTTTCGATGGTCGTCCCGGGGGCCGGCTACTGGTTTTTGACCCTCGCCCTGGTTTCCCCCCTCGCCGGCATTTTTTATTGGCAACGGGCCAAACGCCCCGAGCGGGTTTCCCTCAAACTCGAAGCCGTCATCGACTCTGAGAGCCAAACCCAAAGCGTCATCCGGGTGACGGCCCACCGAGATGAACTCATTACCCTCAAACAAACATTGGGCTTGAAACCCTCAGAGTCGGCTTGAACGGCGGACGGGGTGGGTGGGTTGCACCATGCCGGCGATCGCGTTATAATCGACGGCTCCGGACGACAGCCCGCCCTCGGCTCGGTTTCCCGACCCGATCGCTCGGTCTGATCAGATCCCCCTGAACGATGGGCGACGATTATTTTTTGAGAGCCCAACCGCTCACGACTTTGATCGTGTGAGAATGCACGGGCCCCATCAGTCTGTGGTCGGGAATCCGGCAAAAAAAATGATGCTCTCAGTCCCCCATCGAAAATTAGACGCGAGTCGTGGCCGCACTCACGAGGTGAGTTGTTTTTTCGGCAATATGCTTTAAACTGGGAAACAAAAAATGGTTTTCTTCGACATATTGAGCGCCAAATAAGCCCTTCTCGGCCCAGAAATAACGGTCGGTGGTATGCTCATTTCGCTTGACGAGGAGCAAAGCCGGCGGAATTATGCCCTCCGAGTGAATGTACTTTCGGGCTGCTGTTACCGGTTTATCTTCGCCACTAGAAATGCTATATTGAGGCACGCACTCAAGAATTCTCCGTCCTTCTTGTCTGCGACGGCTCTTCCGCTTACGTCTTCTAGCCAACTTCTTTACCTCCTCTTTGAGCAGATGGGTGTAAATATAGCTACCAAATCCGAGAAAATTATACCGGTTCTGGCCTGAAATTTCAATATCCTTTAATAGATTGATACAAATAAGAGAGAAGCATCCGGTTGTCAGAAAGGGACGGATTCTCCCCGGATGGGTCGGCTCCACGGGGTTCGCCCGCCCCATTTCGGGCTGAAAAGTCCCCGTTGGGGAACTGTCACGATTCCCTGACGGATGGCGATCGCATTCAGGTTGAACGATCTATGGCCACGAGTTCCGAATTTGTCACCCTCTGCCAAGCCCAAGTCTCCCTGATTGCCAGTCTCGGCGCCTCCCTGAGCATCGTCTACCTGACGGAAGACCGGGTGAAAGGGGAACGGGGAAAACTGATTCCCATCGCCGCCTACCCGGAACTGCCCGTCGTCGGTGTCGGGGAGGCGATCCCGATCCGCCTGCCCGACACCGACG
>NZ_JAYFER010000673.1:0-206 GCF_055795065.1 Lyngbya sp. CCY1209 | reverse complement strand
TCCAGTTTGTTTGCCATCTCCGTGAGCGACTAATCCGTTCATTTTGGGTAACTTCCCAACTTGATTATCTTCGAGTCGAGAGGAACTCAACCTTAAAGGGGGTTCCTCTAATTTGTATTTGGGATTATTTTGGGCATCGCTTTTGGTCGGATATTGTCGGCAAAATTAATGTCATAATTCTGCCAAATTGGCAACAGTTTCGAGAA
>NZ_JAYFER010000672.1:0-348 GCF_055795065.1 Lyngbya sp. CCY1209 | reverse complement strand
GATCGCTTCAAGTCGAGAAAAAATCGCGAAATTTCTGGAAATAGGGGTTGACATTTCCCGCCCCATCGGCGACAATGAAACCGTGGGGGCAACACGCCCGTGCGCTTGATTTTTATTTCAACACCCGCGACTCCCAATCTGCGAAAATCTGCGAAATCTGCGGACTTATATAGAAAGGCATCGGGAATATTTCACCACTCCAGACACAGAGGACACAGAGAAAAGAGAGAACTTGACAGAGTCAGACACCACCGAAGTCAGATTATTACCGGACTGGCTCAAACACCCCAACTCCCCATCTGCGAAAATCTGCGAAATCTGCGGACTTATAGCTAGAGATGCGATCGC
>NZ_JAYFER010000671.1:0-207 GCF_055795065.1 Lyngbya sp. CCY1209 | reverse complement strand
TTATTAGGAGCAGATTCTCCTTCATCGCCTTCCGTTCCCCGCTTCAATCCTAGGGTTGTGAATCCTAAAACTGGGGGTGGCTATCGCCTCCTCTCTCGGAGATTGTTAAAGAATTGTTAAGATTCTTCAATTTCTCCTTGACCCTGAGAGTTCCGACCTCATTTAGTATCCTGTGATACCAAACTTAGGAACATACAGACAGTTATA
>NZ_JAYFER010000670.1:0-236 GCF_055795065.1 Lyngbya sp. CCY1209 | reverse complement strand
GCCTTCACCGTGCCTTGATTGAGGGCCCAAATAAACGAGGGGGAGTAACTGTCTGTGCCGTTAAAAGCGGTCAACCGGGGCAGTTGCACCACGCTACCTTTGCCATTGGATGTCACATCCACGTCCCCGCTAATCTTGGTGGCATTCAAGGTCAGTTTGCCACCGTCTTTCGCCTCAATTATCGTATCAGTTTTTCCACTAAAAGTTTTGACTCCTGACAAATCCAATTGGCTGTT
>NZ_JAYFER010000669.1:0-209 GCF_055795065.1 Lyngbya sp. CCY1209 | reverse complement strand
GAAATCGAAGTTTCGGACGGAGATACCGATATCCCCGACAACACCGGAACGGTAGATTTCGGAACCGCCACCGTCGGAACCGCCGTTACCCGAACTTTTACGATCGCAAATAGCGGGACGACAGAATTATCCGTTTCCGACATAACTCTCCCAGATGGGTTTAATTTGGTGGGAGATTTTCCGAATGCGATCGCACCCAGTTCCACCGC
>NZ_JAYFER010000668.1:0-18310 GCF_055795065.1 Lyngbya sp. CCY1209 | reverse complement strand
GCCAGTTAAGGCGATAGCTGGTCAGCTACCTGAAGGGGAGGGCACGAAGCCCCCGTGCTTCAGCCGGGGGTGCTGACAGTGATAAGTTTGATTTGAAAAGACATCGGGTTGCTACAATCAGCAACCCGATCCTCTGATCAATACTTTACGCCAAAGTTCACGCTGAACTGCGAAAATTTCACACTTTCCTTAGACTCTACCCCGCAGCATCTGACTCATTTCGTTGGGGAACGGCGACACCTCCAGACAAATTTCCTCCGTGATCCGACCCTCTTGATACAGATCGTACAGGGAGCGGTTCATGGTCGTCATGCCCTCGAAGGTATCCTTGAGCATGATTTGGTTGATTTCCTCAAACTGACTCTTGACGATATATTCCTTGATCACATCGGTATTGATCAGAATGTCGTGAAAAGCCGCCCGCTTTCCATCCGTAGTTTTACACAGCAGTTGGGCGATGATCGCCACCAAGGTTTCCGAAATCGACACTTTGATCGATTCCTGTTCTTCCGCCGAGAACATATCCAAAATCCGGGTCAGGGTTTTGATCGCGCTGTTGGTGTGCAAGGTCCCGGCCACCAAGTGACCCGTCGAAGCCGCCTTGAGCGCGATTGACATCGTTTCCTTGTCCCGAATTTCCCCCACCAACATCATGTCCGGGTCCTGTCGGAGTGCCCCCTTCAAGGCGTTGAAGAATTTCAAGGTGTGTCGCCCCACCTCCCGGTGTTTGATCAGGGATTTCCGACTCTGGTGGACGAATTCCACCGGATCTTCGATAGTGATGATGTGGTAGGCATAATTTTTGTTGATGTAGTCGATCATCGCCGCCAGGGTGGTGGATTTACCGGAACCCGTCGGCCCGGTGATCAACATCAACCCCTTGTGGTAGTTACAGATCTTTTTAAATACCTCCGGCAACTTCAACTGTTCCATCGTCAGAATCGTCGCCCCAATCAGTCGCAGCACCATCGCCGGACCGCTGAGGGAGTCGAAGATGCTGATCCGAATCCGCACGAACCCCAAATCAGCCGCACCGTCAAAGTCGAGATTTTCCTGAAACTGGTGAATTTCCTCGTCGGTGAGTACCTCCCGCAGCCAACTCATAAACGTGTTGAGATCCGTTTCCGGCCACTCTTGGGGCGTCATGTCGCCCCGCTGTCGGAATCGGGGAGGTTCGTTCACGCCGAGGTGAATGTCGGAGGCGCCGACTTCGTCGGCTTTTTTGACGATTTCCCGCAGGGTCGGATGTCCGGGACTCGGGCCGGGACCCCTGGGGGTGACAGCCGCGGCGGGGGTGGCGGGGGCGGCGGGGGCGGCCGGTTGGGCGGGTTGGGATGGGGGGCTGGTCTGGCCGCCCGGTGCCGGCGGGCGAGGTGCTTTCGGCGCGGGCGGACGAGGGACCCCCGCACCGGGCCGGGGCGGAACGGGACGCGGTGATTGTGTCATGTCGCACTACCTTAACTGAGGGATACCCAATCGAGTCAGGTTCTCTTCTCAGTCTAGCCCCGAATCAATTCAACTCGCAAAGGTGGGATGGGAAAGTTGGAAAATGGGGGGAGAAGGGGCGGATTTCCGGCTGCAATTGTTGCAAAATTTAATGGTGTGAAGTTTTGAATCGATCGCCGCCCACCGCTCCCGCACCCCCAACCAACAATAAAACCGCCAGCCAATCCCCCCAACGGACGTAAAGTGTCCGGGTGCGGCGGCGGTAAATCGTTTCGTCGTGCAGTTCGTAGGTATTCATGCCAGAAATCCACAGGGTTCGGCCGTGGGGATCGACGACGCCGGAATAGCCGGTATTGGTGGCCCGCAGCGTCCAGCGATCGCTTTCGATCGCCCGCATCACGTCCTGGGCGTGGTGTTGCGCCAACATCGTCGCCGAATAGTGGGAGTCGTTGGAGGCCGTCAGGATAAATTCTCCCCCCATCGCGGTTTGGTGGCGGAAATGTTCGGGAAACGTCGAATCGTAGCAAATGCCCGCGATCGCTTCCCCGAACCCCGTTTCAAACACCTGGAATTTCTCCCCCGCCACCAACCGCGCATCCAGCGGCGACAGGCGATTAATCAACCGCCCGAGGATATTTTCAAAGGGGATAAACTCCCCCAAAGGCACCAAATTCGCCTTGTCGTAGCGGCCGATCATTTCCCCGTTTCCATCGATGGCAAATAAACTGTTGGTGAATCCGTCGGCGGCGTCTCCGAATCCCCCCACCCAGGCTGGGATTCCCCGCTGCAAAATCGCCTGGTAAAATGCCAGGTTATTGCGACTCGATTGCGTCCACATGAACGGCAGCGCCGTTTCCGGGGTCAGCACCGCATCCACCCCGCGATCGCTCAATTCCAGATAACCCCGGGTGTAGCCGTCGAGTGCCCGCTGCCACCCCTCCGGGTTCAGCTTGATGGCGTTGGGGACGTTCCCCTGGATGATGCCGACGCGGACCGCCAGTTGGGGGTCGTCCGCCAGGGGGCGCAGGTACAGGCCAAACCCCAGCAAATGGGCGATCGCAAATATCAATAACGGAATCCAGTACAATTGCCGCCGCTTCCGTTTCGCCAGCCAAATTTCCGCGATCGCGCCATTGACGGCTACGATAACCGCCACCACCGCACTCGGCCCGGAGAGTTGACTCAAATGCAATACGGGCAAATTCCCGAAACTCTGGGTCAGGGCCAGGGACGACCACCACAGGGGACCGGAACTCCAAATCGCCTCCAGACCGCACCAGAGGGCCGTTCCCACCAGCACCCGCACCCACCCCGGTGGGGGGGCGAGTTTTCGCAGCAGCCACCCCCAGGCGACGGTTAAGGCCGTTCCCCACAGGGTGATGAAGATCCAGCAGAAAATCGCGATCGCCAGACTGGCCAGCCAGGGCACCCCCATCCAGGTCATCGGGTGAATTCCGGTGATCCAAAATAGGGAAAATCCGTAGTAGCCGAGCCCCCAAGCCCCCGTCACCCAACCGGAGGAACGCCGCCGGATTAGCAAAACCCACAGGGGCACCAGGGCCACCCAAGCCAGAAACCACCACCCCAAAGGTTCCATCGTCAACCCCATCAATAACCCACTCCCGAGGGCGATCGCGATTTCTTTGATTGTCGGTTGCGGTGGCGGGGGAGAGGCGGCGGGGGGGCGACGGACGGGTTGGGGTAATTTTTGTTTCATCAGAAAATGGAGGACGTGAAAAGTCAGGTCTGGCGATTCTCGACATCCAAAAATTATAGGCGATCGCACTCGTTGACCGGGCCAAAGGGGGGTGGGGCGATCGCACTCGTTTGATTCCCAGGGGCATCCCGATTTTCAATTCAGAACGCCGGAAGCCGAGGGATTTTGGCGGCGATGTCGCACATTTGCAACCCACATTTTCCTCGGCCACTGGCAATTCAGTTCCTCCGGGAGACAGAAAGTCCGGAGATATTCTCTACCGCTACTTTCTTTGATTTCCGATTTCTATTGATTATTCAACAGGTCGATAATCCGATCGATTTTGGCGTGGAGTTTGGCGTTTTCGTTCTCTAAATATTCAACCCGGTTGCGTACAGCTTTCACCTCCTCTAATACCGTCGCATTGGCGGGAATTAACCATGCCATCCGTGCTTGAGCAAAACTAGCAATTTCAGCGAGCGATCGCAAATCCCGACCAAAGCCCATCAAAGTGGGACGTTCCACATAAGTGACACGGTGTAAAACCCGCCAAGTTTTATTGGGGCGGCCAGCTTGCACTTGACGCAAAGCCCGGGCTTCTTCATCATTGCTCGCCAACCATTCCGGATCGACCACATAATTGAAGAAATCGAGATAATTGTCCGTACTGCCTTCCAGATAGAAGCTCATCATCCGGAAGCGATCGACCTTTTCACCGGGTTGGAATGGGAGATCATTTTCATCCGTAATTCCCAACATTTCAATCCCGCTTAAATCCACATTTAACTCCATTCCCTTACTACTCGCTTGGGTTTTAGTCATCGTTTGAGTTAAATTAGCCGTAACCAAAGCTGTTAATTCAACAGAGACTTTGCCGATACTAAAATCTCCACCACCACCTAAACCTCCACTGATGGTAAATGAACCTCCAATAGTGTGTTCAGTGGTATTGGCAAAGCTTTGTTCTTCCACGCGCAAACCACCATCTGCATCCCAAACATAAGTATTGACTATGTTACGTTTCCCAGAGCGAATGAGGATGTTTTCCATATTCTTTTGCCATGCGGCAAAACTCTCTAAAGCATGGCTACGTTGTTCTACATCATCAATACGAGAACTGATTTCTTCTTTTCGCTCTTTTCCTTGCTTTTTCATATCTTTTAAGTTTGCACCTTTTTCGGTTAGCTCTTGTTCCAATTGAGCATCTCTTTCCCGATCGGTTAACCCTTCCCCAGAATAGTCAATTGTTTCTGTCCCTTCATTTAAGGTAATCCCCTGCAAAGGAACTCCTTCTCCTACTTGACGGTTTAAAGAACCTTCACCCACTAGATTAGAGTTAAAGTTTTCAAAGTAGGAGAGTCGCTCTTTATCGGCCTTTTCAATCTGTTGTTTAAGGTTATATGCCTCCATCAGACGGAAGTAACTGGCAGGATAGAGAGAGCCATATTGAGCGCGCATTTCAGGAACATGACCATAAAACTTGTCATTAGCTGCACTACTCCCTACTAAACCGTCTAATGAACCATTCATCACATAAGCCGGATTGATCAAGAAGGTAATGGTATTGATATCAGGGGGGATATCTTCTACCGGACGAACCTCATACCCTACCATTTTTTTAGAACGAGACAGACGAGTAATAAAGACATCGGCTAAACTCGATACCACCAAAGCATAACCCACATTTTTAGGAATAAAACGATTCCCATAATGGGGAAACTTAGGAGTCACTTCTGGCGCACCTCGCAACTCTAAGCGATCGGTCATAGCCAGAGAAGAACCAGAACTAACATTACTTTCATTCAACCATTGATGGCTGAAATCGAGAGTACCTTCTATCCCACCTTTAGTTTCTTCAACTGAGGTTACTGTAACTGCACCTACTCCCCCTCCAGTAAAGGTTTGAGATGAGCTTCCCATAAAGATATCTATACTACCACCAAGACCAGTATCCTCAGAGCGATTCCAGCTATATTCCACATCCTCAGTCGTAGTTAACTCCACAGAAGTTGCACCATTATATTGATAATCTCCATCAATATTCATATTTTCACTCGGCACGGGAGGCGCACCTTCAATGTAACCGAGCAAGGTGGGTGCAAATTGAGCGTTGCCAATCCAAAGTAACTCCAAAGTTTCAATTCGTTTATCACTGAGAAGTTGTACACCTTCAGCACAGGGAGAGGCAAACATTCGGCGCATCATTGCCGATTTTTGTTTGGTAACGGGATTGATGTCAAAAGTACCATATTCACTACTCACTACCATGTCTTCTCCAATGGGTAGGGTATTATCTTTGACAATTAAAGCCTCATGGACTGTAGCGGGATGATTACCTGTTAAATCAGGTGTTTGAACTTTTGCACCTTCCGGTTGAATTTTACTTAAAGGCCAGTAACCAAGCAAACCTGCTTCTTTTCCTGTCAGACGTTGGTGCATGGTTGCTTTGATTTCTTCGGGAGTAAGAACTTTTTTCCAAATACGAACTTCAGCTAATTGACCTAAAAAGGGATGTGTATTACCACCTGACCATACTCCTGCCGCAATTTGAAATGGGTGGGAGGAAGCACCATAATTACTGGTTGTAACACCACCAATTTTGATAACTGTACCATCGAGGTAAAGGATAATATTTTTCCCATTACCCACTACAGTGATATGATGCCATTCGTGTGTGGGATAGGGAGTATCGGCAGTTACTGTTCCTCCTTGAAGAGTCCAAACCATCAATTGTTTCTGGTTGTTAAAACCAAATTCAATCACATCATTTTGTCCGAATAGACTTACAGAAGTATTGCCAAGGGACAAAGCTTTTACCCACCCTTCCAAAGTAAAAACTGAGCAATTATTCAACAGGGGTGTGTTAGTGGCAACATAATCATTCTTGCCATCAAACTGCATCACCGTATGACCAAGATTGCCAATGGGTGCAGTACAACCCCACCAAGAAGCCCTTTGCATTGTACCGTGACGGCTATTCCCAGAATAGTCTCGCACTTGATTCCCTGTGGCTTCGTTCATGGGGTAGTATGCCATTAATCCAGGTTCGTTACCACTTAAAAGTATCTTGCTATTAACAGCAATTTCTCGATCATTTAGCCCAATATCCCAGAAGCGAACTTCTGCTAGTTTGCCAAAGTGACAAGCGTTTGGGTTCGATATTACCAGTAATTGCACTTTCTCAAAGGGTACAGTTTGAGGACTGCCATAAATTGTGCCGTTGTTTTTACTTGCAGAATAATCTTGAGCAGAACCATCTCGCAAAGGCCAATAACCCACTAAACCTGACTCACTACCCGTCAGGTCTTTGTTCATATCTGCTTGGATTTCAGCTTGAGTGCGAGCTTTATTCCAGACTCGGACTTCCGCTAGAATTCCCTTGTATTTTTCACTTTGTGCCAAATTGCATCCTATACGGAATTCGCCACTGGCTAAACAATGAGAATCAGCGGTTCGCGTTTTGATTAATACTCCGTCACAGTAAATCTCTTGTCGGTAATTGGAGTAATTGTAAGTGCAAGCCCAATGATGCCAGTTTTTGTCGGTATAGTTCGCATCCGTATCAATCGCATTCCCCCAAAATGCCATAAAGAAATTATTACCTGAGCGAAAACCGATCAGAAAACCGTAGTTAAGAGATGGATTTGATTGTTGTGATTGAGATACTATCAGTTGTTGTACGCCATCAATCACTTCCCGTTTTGCCCAAAATTCAACGGTAAAACTCCGATTGGCAACGCTAATATTGCTACCACAGTTAATATAATCGTTGCCATCAAATTGCAAAGCTGAGTTGGTCTCTGTCGCTGCTGGAGCGATGGTATCCCACTGGGTAACATTCCCTAAAGTGCCAATATTACTGGTGATTTTGGCTTCAGTTATTCCAACTTTTTCCCCATTAATATAAAAACTGGTGGTTTGTGCTTCGTATTTACTGGTAATTGTCAAATGATGCCAACCGACAGAAAGCTGAGTTAAATCATAACCACAGTTAAAGAATGAACCATTGAGGCGCAGTCCTAAATGCTTACTTTCATGTACAACAATTTGCTGTTGATCATCCTCAGAACTTGCTAAAACTCGCCAATGTAATTCTTCAGTAAAGGGATAAGCAAACCACGCTTCTAAGGTGAAGTTATCTTTTACATAAATCGGAGAATTTAAGTTAACTAAGCTACTTTCATTATTAAAATTCAAACAAGAACGCAGACCATCAGGAAGCCATTGTTCAAAGGTTGTATTCAGGCTATCTGAGGTGGCATCATAGAGAGTCTGTCTCAGATTACCTTGTTTGTCAAAATAGCTGAATTGAACGTTGCCTTCACAAGTTTCTATGGCCTGGAGTCGAGAAACTGAGTGGACAAAATTTAAGATCGCCCCTTGCGTGACTAATCCTTGAGCATCTTGACTTAATTGAGGCAATGTTAGGGGACTCTGGCTAACATTTGTAATGGCATCCAGAACTCCTTGATTTAAACTAGCAAAACTATCCCGAATGGCTTGAATTTCTGCATTGAGAATTTGCAAGCGGTCTCGGATTGCTTGAATTTGAGTGGTGCGATCGCTTCCTGTCAACAGAGACAATTCAGCTTGAAGATCGCTCAATTCTTTTTTAGCTTGAGTTAAAGCATTTTGTTTCTCTGCCAGCTTGTTAGCAATATAATTTTTATCGGTATTCCCGTTAATTGTTTCAATCTTGACAGAAGAAGCTTTGTTTCTCCAATCTCCTAAATTTGGATTACTACTTGTTAAGGTATAAGTATTACCCGAACAGTTATAACCATCGTAGAGGGTTACCTTCAAACCGGATGGAACTTTAAGGGAATCGATGTCATTGTTAATATCCAGAGTATCGTCACTAGATTGAGCATAAACCGAACCGAGATTATTGTAGTAACCGATGCTCAGTTGTTTAGTCCATTTATTACTCCATTCCCGGTAATCATTATAATTAGTGTCCTCATAAAGAGCAACTGACCGATCGGCTCGTTGTTTTTCCGTACTCCAATAATTAACATCATTTTGTAAATTATTAACCAGAGTTTGTGTCTGACTAATGGTTCCTTCAAGTTCCTGAATCTTTGCCTCTCGTTCCAATCCTTCAGAGGTTAAAGCCGCAAGCTGTGCTTCTAGGTGGAGTTTTTCTTGAACTAAATATCCTTGGCGAGTTTCCTGAGACGCAAGTTGCTTGAGGAATTGAGAGTCTTGCCGATCTTCTAATCCGATTGAACTGAGACTGACACTATCCTTAAATGTAGCTTCTGTAATCGTATCAGAAATCAAACGTAGGCGATGCTTGCGGATGTCTAAGCTCTCCCACGTTCCCACGACCTCGGCAATTTCAAAAGTTCGCAATAGGGCTACACCATCGGGAATGGTAAAGCGAGCTGTGGCACGATACCAACCATTTCCCAAGTCTTCAAATTCATTTTGCTGGCTCGCAATACTGATTCGATCCTTAGCTTGACGACTGGTTTGACCCCAATAAGACAGTTGGAGAATTTTATTCCCATTACCGTCAGCATTGTTAACATCTAGAATCGGATTGACCTTAAACTCAAATTCCTCAACATAGGTAGCCCGTTGACTAACTGCTACTAAATCCTCATTGGTGAATTTCACCGCCGGGGTAATACCGTCTCCCAAGTTACGAGTGAGCGTCATTTCCCCAACATAGGCATTTCCATAAACAATGCCATCGTTGCTATTTACGGAGAAATCAATGACTTTGCGTTGCTCATCTTCACCAACGGCAATTCCTCCCAATCGCCAGTAGCCAATTAAATCAGTTTCTAGCCCCGTGAGTTGCAGGTACATACTATTTTTAATGTCTTGTCCTGTACGAGCAACTTTCCAAATCCGAACATCAGCAATGCTGCCATTAAATTCACTGGTGGTATCAAACTTGCAACCAATATAGAAATTCCCTTGTGCAAAGCTATCGGAAGTGGAGATACGGGATACCACTAATTTTCCATCACAGTAAATTGCTTGGGTTTTGGTTTCGCTGTTGTAGCTACAAGCATAATGATGCCACTCGTTATCTCGATAAACGCTTGGAGTGTCAATGGCATTTTCCCAAAACGCCATAAAAAATTGGTCGCTACTACGGAAACCAATTGACAGTGCTTGGTTGGGTTGTGCTTCTCCTTGTCCGATTAAAAATTGTTGACGGCCGATTGAATGCCGTTTGGCCCACAATTCAATCGTAAAACTCTTCTGGGCTACATTTATATTGGTTCCACAATCAATATAATCACCGGCTCCATCAAAAACGATTCCCCGTCGTTTTAAGGATTTGAGTTTGAGGTTAACGGCTTCTCCAATTTGCCACCGAAGATCGTTAATGGTGAAATTCTGTTCGTCAACTTTGGTAATTGGATAAGTTCCATCGTAACTGACGGTATCAAAAATCTGAACTTCATCCCCATTTTCTAAGCCATGATTTTCGGCTGTCACCCGAAGTTTTCCTTCGGGAGTAATTTCATAACCCGTAATTAAACCATCAAAGATTACCGCTTGTTGTTCGGGGGGTACGACTTGCCAGGTTCCTAATTCGCTGCTCGGATTACTATTTTCTACCCAAGGGGCATCAATTTCAAAGCTGGTTTCATCTATTTTGGTAATGGTGTAATGTCCATCATAGGAAGCTGTTCCGGTAACGAGCAATTCATCTCCGTTTTTCAGCACAGACGCTTTGGCTGAAGTGACTTTAACGTTAGGAATTCCATCAGTAATGGTTCGATTTAAAGCGGCAATTGTTCCTTCCGGTGGCGGTTCGACAATACCGATCGCTTTTATGTTATCTAAACTATTGAGGGGAAGTAATACTTCACGAATATTGTTGCGGAGAATTTGGGGATTGCCGGTTTCTTGAATTTTGGATAATGTTCCATCGCCCAAAGCTGCGAAACTAATTGCTGCCACAGTACGATCTGTTGTCACAATTCCCAACATGACTTTGGTGGCATCCCGCATGAGTTGTTGCCCGGCGTCGGTTTCACGGGCAACTTGTACATAGTATTTCGTGGCACTAATGCCGTTGCCTACTTGCACATTTAAGTCTAAGGTACGTTTAATAATTCCCGGAATATTTTTAGGAATTAGAGTAGGATCGTCTTCTGATTTGGGTTCAAATATGTTGTAATCGTGAAGCGCAAACAAACCTTCTTCAGAGACTCGTAGGGAGTAAAGGTCTATTTTTTGGGTTTGACTATTGTAAGCAAAAATATTCCAGCGATGTTTGGCGTGTTCTACTGTGGGCAACTGGACGATGGAAAACCAACCTTTATGAAGGTTACTAATGAAGGTTAATTCTGTGGTCGGTTCGTAGAAAGGTATTTCATTGGCATCACGATAATCTAGAGAGTCAACATTTTTCAACCCGCCAGTCGTTTGTCGCATTTTATCGCTGGCTTTAAACCGTTGTCCGCTGCGCTTGAAACGGACTTGCAGTTTGCGGACTAATTGATTAGCAATACCATCTAAAACGTAGCGATCGCACAATAAAGTATTCTGTTTGGATTGCCGGAACACATAAAGATGTTCCATTCCCGAGACCAATTGCACGGGGGCAACTGCACTTTGATCCTGGGTGCGATACCAAGAGCGTAAAATAAACTCGGAGGGGTTATCTTGATAAGTATATTTTTTTGTTTCCTTTTCTACGACCGAAGCATCATCTTCTGCTTCATTGGGAAAATCTAATTCTTGCCAATCTTCCCACCCGGTTCGCTCATGGAGAGGGGTGTTGAGGTAACTGTCTTCAAAGCCATCTTGTTTGATTGTGTACCAGACTTTGCCCTGGCTATCTGTCCCGAACAGAACGACTTTACCGGCGTGGGTGATGCTGTTGATGTATTGAATTTGCTCTGCTTTCAGTAACATGGGAACCCAACCTAACTGGCGTGAATTGATGAAAATTTTGATGGGATCATACTCCTCTGGTACGAGAGATGAAGATGACAATGGGTGAGTCAATATAAGAATTGACATCAACCTGAAACCATGATTTTTCTATGATTGTCTCTTCGGCATCCCAACCTCAGTTGTCCCAGGAAAAATATCATATATATCAATGATTAGTGATCGTATCATTCGGTTTTTTGTCTGTCAAGGTTGGATGGGTTGGATTGGATTAGGACGATCGCTTTTCTGACCAAGTATCTGACCTTTCTGACCAAATATCTGACCTTTCTGACCAAGTATCTGACCTTTCTGACCAAATATCTGACCTTTCTGACCAAATATCTGACTTAATATTTCTTAACCTGATTGGTATAGGTTTAGAGCCGATCGCAAAAATCTTATGCAGCCCAAATCCTCTGCCATCACTGGATTTCAGCGGTCGGAGACTTCCGAGGCTGCGGTTCGGATGAGCCCGACTTGAATATTCGATGATCGATTCAATTGCAATCTATCACATTCTTTGAGATTCTGGCAGTGGGAAATCGAGGCAATTCGGGTACAAATTGAATCAATGCGATCGACACAGGTTTCGTTCCCAGTCCGTGACGCGGGGGTTCGTCCGCAGGTAATCCCCCACCCAATCGCAAGCGTAATCCAACGGTTGCAGTTGCAAAATTTCGGGGACATTCCAAAAGTAAACGGCTTTATCATCTCCGGCCGAAGCCAACACTTTTCCATCGGGGCGGAAGACGAGGCTGCGAATCCCCGACGTATGACCTTTGAGAGTGGTCAACAATTCTCCATCCATCGTCCAAAGTTTGACCGTTTCATCGATGCTAGAAGTGGCGACAATCGGGCGATCGGGGCTGAACGCCACCCCCCAAACCGCCGCTTGATGCCCTTTTAAAGTCGCGATCAATGTCCCGTCTTTTCGCCAAATTTTCGCCGTTTTATCTCCACTCCCGGAAATCAGATATTCTCCGTCGGAACTGAACGCCACTCGCCACACTGCCAAATCGTGGTCGAGGACGTGCAACAAATTTCCCTCGCGACTCCACAGTTTCACCGTCCCATCATTGCCGGCCGTGGCAAATTGACGGCCGTCGGGACTGTAAGTAATATCCCAAATCGGGGCCGAATGACCCAGCCAACGGTTGAGCAATATTCCTTCGGAATTCCAGCGATAAATATGGCCGGAAGCCGTCGCCGATACAATTTCGTCCCCCGTCGGACGCCAATCGGCCCCCATCACCACCCCATCATGGTCGCCGATCGCCCGCAAAACGGTTCCATCTAGCCGGCGAATTTTGATCATTTTATCTCCCCCGGTGGATAACATCTGATTTGCGGTCGGATGGAGAGATAAACCGACGATACCGAATTGTTGGGCGGCGATCGATTTCAAGGTCAAGTCGGGGAGTGAAAGGAAGAGCAAATTATCTTTTTCGCCCGTCGTCACGAAGGTTTGACCGTCGTGGCTGTAAACGGCACCCATCGCCAATCCCCCCAGACCGTTCAAGGCTTGATAAAAGGGATTTTTGTGTTGCCAGAGGAGGGTTGTATTGTCCGCCCCTGCCGAAGCTATCGTCTGGCATTCGGGACTGAAAACCACCCCAAAAATGGCTGCTTTATGTCCTTTCAAGGTATTCAATAAAATCCCGTTGCGAGTCCACAATGAAATGGTTTTGTCGTAGCTGCTGGCGACGAAGGTTTGTCCGTCCGAGCTAAAGTCAACATCCAAAATTCCCGCCCCGTGATGGGTCAAAGTGTCGAGCAATTTGCCATCTTTTTGCCAAACTTTGATGGTTTGATCTTGGCTGCCGCTGATCAGTCGTTCTCCGTCGGGGCTGAAGGCGAGGGCAAAAATTCCCGCCCCATGTCCTTCGAGGGTTTGTTCCCGCCCTTGATTCAAATACCAGAGGGTAATTTTGGCGTCATTTCTGCCGATCGCCACCCGATCGCCGTCGGGACTGTAAGCCACGGAATAGGCCCCCGATGTCGGAAACGTCCGCCGCTCCACCAGAGTCCCGTCCGGTCGCCAAAATTCCGCCGCATTGAGGCTGCCGACCGCCACCAAAGTTTGTCCGTCCGGGCTAAAATCGACATCCCAGACCCCATCCAATTCCGTCGCGATCGTGCGTTTCAACTGGCCGGAGAACGTCCATATTTTAATGTTTCCGTCATCTCCCGCCGAGACAATAAATTGGCCGTCGGGGGTAAATTTGACGACTCGAATGGTGGCAGAATGCCCCTCTAAAGTCGTGAGCACCGTTCCGGCTTGATCCCACAATTTGACAGTCATATCGACTCCCGCAGTGGCGATAATTTTCCCGTCGGGACTGATATCGACGGTCATCACCGCCGCCTCGTGGCCGTCCAAGCGGTTGCGCTGATGAATATTTAAAATGATCCGTTCTAAAATCCCGTCGGCTTGGGTTTGCAAAGCGGGGTTCACCCGTCGCCAGCGGTCGAGTTGTTGTTGGCTGCGAATGGCTTCCAATAACGCTTCAAACGGTTGATTGGAGGCGTAGAGCGCTTCCGAGGTGCGGACGACGGCTTCGGTTTCCCGCAGGGAGGCGAGGCGATATTGGCCGCGGGCAAAAAGACCCAATCCGGTGGCGATCGCCAGTGCGATGCTCACCCCCGCCAATAAGATGCGCTGCCGCTGCAAACTGCGCCGTTGTTCTTCGTTGCGATCGCGTTCGCTTTCCAGGCGGGCTTCGACTTCTTTTAAGCGGGCATTTTCCGCTTTTGCGACGCTTTCTTTCCGGTCTAAAGTTTGGCTGGCGGCGAGGAAACGGTAGTCCAAATCTCCGAGGCTTTGATTTTCTCCCCACAGCAGCATTTCTTGCAGCGCGTATCCCCTCAACAGCCAAGAATCATCGTTAAAATTGGAGGCGACCCACCCATTTAAGGCTTGGGAGTAGGGGCGAAGTTTGTCGAGTTGTTCCCGTATCCAGCCCTCATTGAAGATGGTTTGATAAATCCGATTTTTGACCTGTAGTTTGCCTCCCCTCCTGGCGACCAATCCGGACAGCAGCAATTCGGTTTGTTCGGGACTGTTGTCGCTGATGATGCCATCTTGTTCGATAATTTTCTGATACAATCCCAGCAGCTTTCCCGCCCGTCTGTCGTCGTAAAGGAGGCGATTTCGGATGGTGCGAAGGTGTTCGGGATTGTCTTGAGATTCCCAATCTTCTAGGATCTGGTTTTCGACAATTTCTGCGACCAGTTTCGATTCATTTGTGGGATGAAATTCGGTCGATTCTGAAAGCTGCCAAGTGACGTATTGGCAGAGTTTTTGTGTCAACAAGGGTTGCCCCCCCGTCCAGTCTAAAATTGCCCGCAGGAGCGATCGGGAATCCCGAATGTTTTTGGGCAAGTGTTGCAGCAGGACTTGCGCTTCTTCAAACTGAAAGTCTTGCAACTCGATCGCCCGGCCGATATTGAAGGGGGTGCGGGTGCGATCGCGGATCAGATCGGACGGGGTTGCCACTCCAAATAAAGCCCAAGTCAACCGCCGATAATTCGTCTGATAGGGGCGCAACTCGTGGCAGAGGCGAATCAGGGCAAAAAAATCGTTGACGGGGAATGGCAAGCTCAAGATACTGTCAATTTCATCGACAAAAATAAAAATTTTCTGATCCGGAAGCTGTTCGAGTATCTCGTCTATAAACAAGCCTAATTGCTGTATGATTGGCAAATCATTCCATTGTTTTAAACGTTCTTTGAAGGAAATTTTTTGGGATAAATTACTTCTTCTCAAAAGCACAAACATGAGTCCCTTGTACCACTGATTATAGCTCACATTTTCGCTGCCAAATTGAGTCATGTCGAGATAGATGCAGCGATACCCCTGTCCCTTTAACTGCTGCTGGATTCTTACCCGCAAACTGGATTTTCCCATTTGTCTGGCGTTGAAAACGTAGCAAAACTCTCCCGCCAACAAGGCATCGTAGAGCGCTCGATCTGCCCGTCTGTAGACGTAAGTCGTATCTCGTTCAGAAAGGCTTCCCCCAACTTGGTAGGGATTACGATTTCCCATCTTTTCAGATCGATAATAACTCAATTTACTGATTCTATGTTATCATAATTTTTGACGACTGAGATGGGGCGTTAACCGACATTTAGCCCCAGCCCATACCGACCGCATTCAGCTCCGATCAGGTCGGGCTGATTCACATCTATTCTTTCGATCAAAAAATCCGTTTTTTGGAGCCATCATTTTCCGCCCCGGATGCCAGCATAAAATTTATCCCAAAAACGATTGCGATCGCACTCCCGACCATCGCCGGCGTCATCGCTTCTCGGAAAAAAATTAACGCCAGAATTGAAACGAAAATCGGAACGAAACTATCCACAAAACTCGCCGTCCGGGTGGGGCCGATCTGGGCGACGCTGCGGCTGTATTGGAGGTAGCCGATACCGGACGCGCCGATTCCCATATAAAAAACAGATAGGGTTGACTGCCAAGACATATTTTTGATTTGGGCGATCGCGCCCTCTCTCAATGTCAAAACGGATAATAAAATTACCCCAAATAAAATGGCATAATATGTCAACGTAAATACCGAATATTTTGACGACAGGACTTTCAGCAACAGAGAATAAACCATCCAACAAAAAACCGCCATCAGCATCAACCCGTCGCCCCGATTGAACTGCCAATGTAACAAGTTTTGTAAGCGACCTCCGGTTAACAGCGTAATTACCCCCGCAAAGGCAAAAACCCCGCCCCAATAATTTTTCGGTGTCAGTTTTTCCCCCAGGGCGATCGCGGCGAAGAATGCCGTGATCGCCGGATTGGTAGCTTTGATGATCGCTGTGTTGCCGACGGTGGTATATTGGAGGCTGGCAAAGAAAAAATAGTGGTAGCCGACAATTCCGAAAACCCCCAACAGCACCAGGTAAAATAAATCCGATCGCGCCACCCGAAACGCGGACGGTTTGGAGGCGATCGCCAAGCCGCTGAGGAACCCCAGCGCGATCGCGAACCGCAGCCAAGATGTCACCAGTGGACTCAGATCGGCGGTGGCGAATTTGCCGGCAATAAACGCACCCGCCAGCAGCAAACTGGCGATCAATGGCAGAACCGCCGTTTTCAGAGTTTCCGTTTTCATAAAATGACTTTCAATCGTACCTCGTTCGTGGGATGGGGGAGATAAAAAATCTCCCCAATGGATTTCTACAACGCTTCCTGGTTGACTTCCCCAGTCCGAATTCGCAGGACTTGTTCGCTGGGACTGACGAAAATCTTGCCGTCCCCGATCGCACCCGTTTGAGCCGCTAAAATCAGATGTTCGATCATTTCCGAACAGATCTCGTCTTCCACCAGAATTTCCAATTTCAATCTCGCCTGAAACTCGATCGCGTGTTTTACCCCCCGATACAACTCGACGCGATCCTTGTGCCTCCCGTAGCCGCGAATTTCCGATACCGTCATCCCGCGCGCCCCGGCTTCGATCAGCGACTCCATCACCTCGTCGAATTTGGACGGCCGGATCGTGGCTTCAATTTTTTTCATCGGATTTCCTCAATTTTCTGTATCTAGAATTACAGATTTCGGGACCCAACTGCGAATCGAAGCCCGATCGAGTCTCCGGGAACCAATAACTAACCAGTTATTCCAAAAATGTTATCCTAAAATCTGAGAGGCGAAGGATTGATTTAAGTAAATTCATGGCAAGACACAAGGAATTCGATCGGGAAGTGGTTCTGTCCAAGGCGATGGATACCTTCTGGCATCAGGGCTATGAAGGCACGTCCATCCAGGATCTCGTCAAGAGTATGGGGATCAACCGGGGCAGCCTCTACGATACGTTCGGGGACAAGCGCTCCCTGTTTTTGGAAGCGATCGCCCACTACGACGAAACGGTCGCGAAAGGCGTGATCGCCAGCCTGGAAGCCCCCGAAGCCTCCAAACCGGCGATCGTCGCCCTGTTCGAGGGCGTCGCCGACGGCGTGCAAGATCGGCGGGGTTGCCTGATCACCAACACCGTCGTCGAACTGTGTCCCCACGACCCGGATACCGCCAGACGCATTTCCGGCAACCTGAAGCGGCTCGAACGGGCCTTTTATGTGGCTCTGAAGCGGGCTCAGGAAAAGGGAGAAGTGGGCGGCGATCGCGATATCAGCGCCCTCGCCAGCTTCCTGCTGTGCTGTATGCAGGGTTTGCGCGTCACCTCCAAAATCCACCCCGATCCCCAATACCTGGGGGGAATCGTCCGGGTCGCGGTGTCCGCCCTCGACTAATACTTGACCGTTCATTCTGATATGAGCCGATTCGGAACCCAAACTGCCCCGAATTTGGGGGTCGTTTCGGGCTATTTATGGAACGTAAATTCAAAAAATGACGGCATAATTACTTACGATTTTGTCGATGAACCCGCTTGGAAATCAATTCCCAAGCTAATAGCAGAAATCCTCTCAAGAGGATTGAAGATGAATTAACGTTTATTTAGAACCCGCTTGGGAATCAATTCCCAAGCTAATAGCATAAATCCTCTCAAGAGGATTGAAGATCAACTAACGTTTATTCAGTCATCTTGAGATGACTTGTGCTGTTAGCCTTGAAATTGATTTCAAGGCTTTCGGTGGGGACGACGAACCCGCTTGGGAATCCATTCCCAAGCTAATAGCATAAATCCTCTGAAGAGGATTAAAATTGATTGCCAGTTTTTTATCAATGATTGACCTGATATTTTGGGGGCGGGTCATCTTCATTAGTATCTTCTTCTAGAGCCGGCAAGATTGTTCCATCTGAATGATGTTGCTTTTGATTTAAAACGTAGTTGACCGCCTTTTCTAGTTGCTTACCACCCAAGGAAAAGATTCCGTAGCCACGTTGCCACTTGAAATTTTGATGGGGGGTTAATTCTTGATTTATATAATAACTGCTACTGCCTTTGATTTTTTGAACGAAGTCGGCGATCGATAAAGTTGGAGGAATAGAAACAATGAGATGAATGTGATTTTCAGTTCCGCCAATTGCGTGAACGATGCATCTCATGGAATCAGATTTGCCGACCATGTATTGATATACAGATTTCTCCAATTGGGGTACAATCAATGATTGTCTTTCTTTTGTCGCCCAAATAATATGATAATAAGTTCTCCATAATGCCATAATTTTTACACCCTGGTAAATATTCAATTCAGTCATCTTGAGATGACTTGTGCTGTTAGCCTTGAAATTGATTTCAAGGCTTTCGGTGGGGACAACCGGTTTGGTCAATCGACCCGTTCAGGAAATCGATCCGA
>NZ_JAYFER010000667.1:0-17798 GCF_055795065.1 Lyngbya sp. CCY1209 | reverse complement strand
ATGCCCCGGAATTAGAAACTGAAACAATTGAAAATGATGAATTGTTAATTGTTAATTGTTAATGATTAATGATTAATTGAACCCCCCGATTCCCTGGTCTTCGACGATCGCCTCCACCGCGTCGGATTTGCAGATCTCGTAAACCCCGGCGACGGTTATTTCCACCGGAATCGTCCCCAGCAGGCTGGGGTTCTCGTCGAGAATCTGGCCGCCGTGGCGTTCCACAATCGGACGGATGCGATCGAGGGACGCTTCCGCCGCCGCCTTTACCGCTTCGATGCGATCCTTTCGCTCCTCCGGCGTGAGGCGTTCTTGGCGATCGCGATCGCCCTTCGGAACCCGCAGAAAAACGAGCACGCGGATTCGATCCCGGGAATTGAGATTCGCCAGACGGGCGGCAAATTCGGGGCTGATCTTCAATGGAGAGTCCTCATTGCGAACGAGTTGGGTGGGGTGGGGCGGGTCGGGTGCGGGGAAGGCAAAAGGCTGAAGGGCCAGCAACAAAAGAAAACCAATTTTTCTCATTCTTTATTCCCCCCCATTCTCCTCTCTTCCCCTAATACCGACTCCCGACTTCCGACTCCCGATTATTTCAGGGCTTTCAACGCCTCCAGCGGCCGGATCGACCCCCACCCCCAGCGGTTGTCAGGGCGCATCTGTTCCCCGCCGGGATGGTGGGCGGTTTCGCGCAGGGCTTCCACGATCTTCGTCACCGGGACATCGGGTTTGGCTGACAGCAGCAGCGCCACCACACCGGCGACGTGGGGGGTCGCCATCGAAGTCCCGTCCATATAAGTGTACTCGAAAGTCCCGTTGGGCTGCTTGGTGGGGGGGATGGCGGAAAACACCTGGGCACCCGGCGCCACCACGTCCGGCTTCGTCACCAGGCGGTTGGGGGCATCTCCGGGAAACACCAGACTCGCGCCACTGCTGAAGAAGGTGATGCCCAGGTCGGATTCGGAAAGTTTTTCCATCGCCCCGACGGAAAAGGCGTTGTAGGCATTTCCGGGGGAGCTGGTGTTGCCGTGGTTTTCGTTGCCGATCGCCACCACGGGCAGGACGTCATACTGGTTGATCAGGATATCGAAAATTTGGGCGAACAGGGGTTCGTAGTAGCTCAACCCCAGGGACATATTGATGATGTCGGCCTGGTTCTCGATCGCCCAGGACATCCCCTCGACCAGAGTCCGCAGGGTGGCGTCGCCGATCAACACCCCCCCCGCCAACAGGTCTGCCTCCGGCGCCACGCCGATGGAAACGCCGCTTTCGGTTTTGCCCCCCGCAATCGTGCCGCAGACGTGGGTGCCGTGCTGTCCGCCGTCAAAGGTCGGGGAAGCCGTGATCCGCCGCCCCAACGGGTCAATGACCATAAATCCCTTCACCCGTCCTTTGAGTGCCGGGTGGTCGCCGTGGACTCCCGTATCTAAGACGGCTACGGTCGCTCCCTTGCCTTTGGTGTGTTCCCACAGTTTGGGAATTTCCAACACTTCCAAGCCCCAGGTCAGTTTGTTCTTTTGTTCCCGAGCCTGCAATTCCGCGTAATCGATCGCCCGGGGTTCGATCAATTTGATCTTTTGGTTGGGGAGAACCGCCACCACCCCTTCCTGTTCCGCCAACGCCGGCAGGCTGTCGCGGGTGACTTCCACGTTGGCCACGGGCAGGGCGCCGGACCCGATCGCGGAGACGTTGAAAGATTGACCCGTGGCACTTTGGTAGCTGGCCGCCAGTTGGCCGACCGCCGCCTGGTGACTTTTGGCGGCTTGATTCAAGGCTTCCAAACGTTGCTGGCCGCCCCGGGGCCAATTCGCCGCGGGGGCCTGTCCTTGGTAAATGACGATCGCATCCTGTTTGCTGTCCGGGTCGGTTCCGGCGAAAAAGGGGATAAAGGCGGGGGAAATTTGGTTGTTGCCGATCATATACTTTGACTTTCCTCTGATTTGCTCCGTCTTCTCGGGGACTGATGGGAGGTTCCGGCTCAGTTTACTGACTCTCGGACGCTCGGGGCAAAGGGTTGTATCCTCTCCGGGTTGAGAGTCCTCATCGGATGGAAAATGGATAATTGACAATTAACGCTCCACTGTTCCTTCCCCGCAGATGGACGATAGTTTCTCCGGGTTGACAGTCCTCCTTTTCGCCGGGGGTGCGATCGCTTCCGGGCAAATTATTGGAGTTTCGGACATCGGAATTGAGGCAACCCTATAAGGTTGCCCCCACAGGAAAGAGGCAGAGGAAGCGGAGGGGGGCAGAGGAGGCTCCAGGAGGCAGGAAAGCCAAGATTGAAAGAATCTAAAATCTAAAATCTAAAATTCCCGACTCCCGATTCCCGATTCCCGATTCCCGATTCCCCATTCCCTAACCGACGGTGGCGATGCAGTCGATTTCCACCAGGACATCTTTGGGAAGGCGGGCGACTTCGACGCAGGCTCGGGCCGGGGCGTTGTCGGGGTCGAAGAATTTGGCGTAGATCTCGTTGACGGTGGCGAAATCGTTCATGTCTTTCAGGAAAATGGTGGTTTTGACCACCTCGGACCAACTGGTTTTGGCTTCGTCGAGGATGGCTTCCAGGTTGGCCATCACCTGTTCGGTCTGTTTGCAGATGTCGCCGGTGCCGACGAGTTGGTTGGTTTGGGGGTCGATCGCGATCTGGCCGGAAACGAACATCGTGCCGTTGACGATGACGGCCTGATTGTAGGGTCCGACGGGGGCGGGGGCGCGATCGGTGCGGATGATTTGGCGTGTCATGGGTTTTACTTTGCCTGATAGAATGGGATAGTTTTCGATTTCGTCGATCTCCCCGTCCGGCAACACGGCGCCGATGGTGATGGCGTCCTCGATGTTGGCTTTGTAGAGGTTGGCCTCCGTCAGGTCGGCCCCGATCAGGTTGGCCCCGGCGAGGTCGGCCCCCATCAGGTTCGTCCGGTAGAGGTGGGCGATGCGGAGGTTCGCCCCCTTCAGGCAGGCGTCTCGGAGGATGGCGTCCTCCAGGTTGGCGCGGTTCAGGTTGGCCCCGGCGAGGTTGAGGGTGGCGAGGTTGACGCCCTTCAGGTTCCCCTGCTGGAGTTTGATCCCCTCGAAGTCGGCGCCGAGGAGTTTGGCGTTGCACAGGTTGGCTTGGCTGAGGTCGGCCCCCACCAATTTCGCCCGACACAGGTTCGCATCCAGCAGGTTGGCTTTGGATAGCTTCGCCCGGGTCAGGTCGGCTTCCATCAGGTTCGCCCCGCACAGGTTCGTTTCGCTCAGGTCGGCCTCCTCCAGGCGGGCACGGCTGAGGTTGGCGACCACCTGATCGTACCAGGTGAGGGTGGCGGCGCTCAGGTCGGCTCGGCTGAGGTCGGCGCCGATGAGGTTGGCCGCGTCGAGGTCGGCGTTTTGCAGTCGGGCCGAGCGCAGGTTGGCGTCGCTGAGGTGGGCCCCGGTGAGGTGGGCGCCGGTGAGGCTGGCCCCGGACAGGTCGGCGCCGTGGAGTCGGGCCCGGCCGAGGTCGGCGTTGTTGAGGTTGGCTTCGGTCAAAATGGCCTGCCGCAGGTCGCAGCGCACGTCCGCCGCACTGAGGCGCGATCGCGTCAGGTTGGCCCGGGTCAATTTGGCTTCGCTCAGGTTGGCTTCGGTGAGATCGGCGCCTTCGAGGTTGATTTCCGTTAGGTCTTCTCCCCGCAGGTTGGCCCCGCTCAGTTCGGCCCCCTCGAAGTTGCGTTCTCCCTTTGAGTATCGGTTCAGTAGTTCCCGCTCGTCCATCGTCTGCGACTCCTTCGCCCATCTCTCCGCGTTGTCGCGGATTGCTGACATTTTACACGGTCGCCACGCACTCGATCTGGATGCGGACATTTTGGGGCAGTTGGGAGACGGCGACGCAAGTACAGATGGGGAGATTTCCCTCGGGAAAATATTGGGAGTAGACGGAATTCATGCGATCGCACTCATTCAAGTCTATCATAAAAATCGTCGTTTTCACCACGTCCGTCCAACCCGCACCGGCGGCGGTCAAAATAGCCGTGAGATTGTCCATCACCTGCCGGGTTTGTTCGGTTATTTCATCTTCGCATAAAATGGCGTTTACTGTCGGTGCGATCGCGATTTGTCCCGCCACATAAAGCGAACCGTTGACGATAACCGCTTGGTGAGGACTGTTGGGAGATTTGGGGGCGTTTTCCGTGTCGATGAATTCCACCTGAGTCGATTTTGGTGTGGATTCAAAAACAAAATATCCTTCGGGGTCATACACTTCACCATCCGGCATAATAGCACCAATAATTTTAGCTTCTTCATAATTCGACGCATAAAGATTAGCATCGGTCAAGTTTGCGCCAACAAAGCTCACACTTTTAAGTTTAGACCTCATAATATTTGCGTTTTTGAGGTTGGCTTGCTTGAAGTTGGCTTCCTTTAGACAAGCATCTTGAAAATTACTGCTTTCAAGATTTGCCATTTTGAAGTTACATCTTGTTAAATTAGAAGAATTGAAATTTATATAGTTAGCACTGACTTGACTAAAATTACATTCTTGCAGATCTAGCGAGGAAAAGTTTTGATGTGAAATGCCGACTTTATAAAAGTCAACTTTATTCATTTTTGCATTTTCAAAATTACAGTCTATCAATCTATGTGATTCTCTAAATTTTGCATTTGTTAATTCTGCTCCTTGAAAATTAACTGCCTTGAACCATGATTTTGTTAATTTAGCTTCTTTTAAATCTGCATTAATAAAACTGACAACTTCAAATTGTGATTCACAAAAGTTACAATTCTTTAGATTCGCATTGTTGAAGGTCATGCTTGTAAATTTACAGTTTCTCAAATCAGAACCTTCTAAGTTAATATCGCTTAAATCATGTCCCTTAATCGTTATACCGGACAAATCGACTCCTGCAAAGTCGCGCTCTCCTTCTTTATATCTGTCGATTAATTCTTGAGGTTCCATCTTTTGTGACTCCTGTTGATAGTGATAAATGGGTCAAAATGAGAATAGCGAGATGTTTCAAACCGCCGCCACGCACTCGATCTGAATGCGGACATTTTGGGGCAGTTGGGAAACAGCCACGCAGATACACACCGACTTCTCGATCGCAATTCAGACAGCCGGAATGGGGAGACAGGCAGGATGCCTGTTCTACGCGGTAATCTCAGTGTACACCTGGGGCGATCGCGGCAATGTTAAAAATCGTGACAATCACACTGTAAATAGGCTCCCCTCTCCCCAAAGTTGGGAGAGGGGTTGGGGGTGAGGGCGAGAAGGATTGGGCGATCGCGTCTGTCGGAAAAAATCACATTGTAGGGGCGAATGGCATTCGCCCTCTTCTCGGATGTCGGAAAAAATCAAATGGTCCCACGGCGATCGCCCCCTTCTCGGATGTCGGAAAAAATCAAATGGTCGCGCGGCGATCGCCCCCTTCTCGGATGTCGGAAAAAATCAAATGGTCGCGCGGCGATCGCCCCCTTCTCGGATGTCGGGCGGGGCGTTCACTCACCATCGAGAGGGCGCAAACCTTGCGCCCCTACAAGATGGGATTCGGCTTCGCGATTCTCCTCAAAATCAATCTTCGATCGCCCTCAATAAATCGCCGCGAATCCACCCCTGACGATCGCTCTCGGGGACGATAACTTTGTACCAGATATACCCGTCGTCTTCGTTGTCGATGCGATCGATCACGTCCACCTTTGTACCCCGAGTCAACTTGGCGATCGAACCCGTGTTCAACGTTGGACGCCTGCGAACATTAACGCGATTTGCGGTAACTTTTGCATTCGCCCTCGGATAAAAATCGGCGCCGCGCAACTCGTCCGAATCGAAATTTTTATTCAAATCCGGCGGCGGGCCTTTCTCCGAACCCGGATTTCCCACCCCCGACTCGACGAGAGCACGTTCCCGAACCGTCCGTTCCGTCTCGACTGGTGGCCGTCGCGCAAAATACAGTGCGATCGCCCCCAAACCCACCAAAATCACACCCAGAACTATCCGCTTCACCTTCATCGCTTCCCGCCTTTTCACTTTTCTCCGCTCCCGCTTGACTGAAAAAAACCACTCGTTCCAACTCACCGCTATGATATGAAGTCTGAGGACTTGAATGCATACGGAATTTGGAAATGGCTCAGAATGAAACGCGCAACGAATTAGAAGTTCGCGCCAAAAAAGTGGACGACCTGCGATCGCTCGGCATCGAACCCTACCCCAGCGAGGCTTTCAAGCGATCGCACCGGGCCCAGCAGATCCACGACCGCTTCTCCGAACCCGGACGCGAACTCGCCAACGGAGAAACCGACCCCGAAGAACTCCCCCTGCGCGTCTGCGGCCGCATCACCTTCAAGCGAGACAGCGGCAGCATCGGCTTTATCGGCCTAACGGACGCCTCCGGAACCATCCAACTGAAAATCGAGAAAAAGCTCGTCAAAGGCGACCCGGGACTGAGTTTCAACCAGATCAAAAAACTCCTCGACATCGGCGATTTCGTCGGCGTGGAGGGGATCGGCTGCCGCACCAACCGGGGGGAACTCTCCGTCCAAGTCTCCCGCCTCGACGTCCTCTCCAAAGCGACGATACCGTTTCCAGATTCCTACTACGGCATCAACGACCCCGAACTCTGCCGCCGCCACCGGGAAATCGACCTGGTGAGCAACGCGGCTTCCTTGCAGCGGTTCAAACTCCGCAGCCGCATCCTCCGCAGCATCCGCACTTACCTCTGGAATGCCGGATTTGACGAGATCGAAACCCCCGTTTTACAAGTGATTTACGGCGGTGCGGCGGCGCGGCCGTTCATCACCCACCACAACACCCTCGACATCGATTTATACCTCCGCATCGCGACGGAATTGTTTTTAAAACGGGCCGTCTGCGGTGGCATGGAGCGGGTCTTTGAAATCGGCCGGGTGTTCCGAAATGAGGGGATCGACAGCACCCACAACCCCGAATTTACCTCCATCGAAGTGTACCAAGCCTACGCGGATTATTTCGAGATCATGGTGTTGGTGGAAGACCTGATCTGTGCGGTGGCGGCGGACGTTTTGGGGGATAAAACTGAAATTGAATACCAGGGAGATACCATCAGTCTCGATCGCAAATACGACTACAGCGACACCCACCCCAGCCTCACCGGAAAGCACTGGCGGATCAAAACGATGGTGGAGGCTGTCCGGGACGAAACGGGGTTGGATTTTGATACGTTGAACCTCACGGAAGCGAAGGAAAAGGCGGAGGAAATTGGGGTGCGGCTGACGGATTTGAATACCCAAAGTTTGGGGTATTTGCTGTACGCGGTTTTCGATCAAAAGGTGGAATCGACGCTGATGGAGCCGACGTTCGTGATCGATTTCCCGGTGGAAGTCAGTCCCCTGGCGAAGCGCCACCGTTCCAAGCCGGGATTTGTAGAACGGTTTGAATTGTTCATCCACGGCACGGAATATTCTAACGGGTTTTCGGAGTTGAATGATCCGGTGGATCAGCGCAAGCGGTTTGAGGAACAGTTGGCGCAAAAAACGGCCGGGGATGACGAGGCACACCCGATGGATGAGGATTTCATTCAGGCGCTCTCTTTGGGGATGCCGAACTGCGGTGGCATGGGGATCGGCGTCGATCGCCTGGTGATGTTTTTGACGGACACCCAGAGCATCCGGGACGCGATTTTGTTCCCGACGATGCGATCGTCCATGCTGGAGAGTTAGGCGGTTTAAATCCCCCTCCGATTTAATCGGCGATCGCCCCCGGGTTCGATAGGGGACATTCCAACTCCCGGGGCAGGGAAATGACGAAAGTTGTCCCCTTGTCCGGTTCGGAAATACATTCCAAGGTTCCCCCGTGTTTTTCGACCACAATTTGATGGGTGATGGAGAGTCCCAAACCCGTCCCCTGCCCCACCGGTTTGGTGGTGAAAAAGGGGTCGAAAATCTGGTTCCGGATCGATTCCGGGATTCCCGGCCCGTTGTCGGCGATCGCGATCGAAATGCAGTCTGGTTCTCCCTTCGTCGCCTTTTTAACTGCGGTGTGAATCGTAATCCGGCGGGGGTGCTCTCGCCCGTCGAGGGCATCGATCGCGTTGGCGAGAAGGTTCATAAACACCTGGTTGAGTTGGCTGGGATAACACTCAACCAGCGGCAATTCTCCGTAATCCCGGATGATTTCGATTTCCGCTCCGGACTGCATCTGCAATTTGCCCTGGAGAATCAACAAGGTGCTTTCGATCCCCTCGTGCAGGTCCACCGCCTTGCAGTTGGCTTCGTCGAGGCGAGAAAAGTTCCGCAACGAGGCGACGATCTCGCGGATGCGGGCGGTTCCCAACTGCATTGACTCCAGGGCTTTCGGCACGTCCTCGAACATAAAATCGAGGTCAATTTCCGCCGCGAAATCCGCAATTTCTCGACTCGGATCGGGATAGGTTTTCGTGTAAAGCTGGATCAGATGCATCAAATCTTCCATCGAAGTCTGGAAGTGCATCAAATTTCCATAAATAAAAGAAAGGGGGTTGTTGATCTCGTGGGCGACCCCGGCGACCATCTGTCCCAAACCCGACATTTTCTCAGCTTGAATCAGTTGGGTTTGAGTGCGTTTGAGTTGTTGCAGGGCATTTTCCAAATCCACCGCCCGCTGTCGCTGCCGAATCTGTTCCATCCGCAGGGCCACTTCCATCGATTTCCGCTCGCTGATGTCCCGGACGATCGCCAATACTTCGCCCTCGCCGTCGGGGACGTAGCGGGCTTCGTAATGGCGATATCGGCCCTCGACGGACAGGACATATTCCCCCTGCTGGGGGGTCCCCGTTTTCAGAACGTGGGTCAGATAATGGCGGGTCCAGGCCGCCAAATCTTCGCAAAAAACCGCATCGATCGCCCGCCCGACCATCTCCGCAGAGGCCGGAAAATCGGAGGACTGTTTGGGGGGAAAATAGTCGAGGATCTTACCCTCGGAATCGAGGCGGAAAATCAGGTCGGGGATGGCTTCGATGAGGCTGCGATTTTTCGCCTCGCTGTGGCGGAGCGCCGCTTCCATCTGCTTGCGTTCGGTGATGTCACTTTCGACGGCGATAAACTGGGTCAAATTGCCCGAGCGGTCGAAAATGGGGGTGATGGCGATCGCCAGCCAGTAGGGTTCCCCGTCGCGGCGATAGTTGAGAATTTCGCCCCGGTAAGGCTGGCGGGATCGCAGGGTTTTTCGCAGTTCCTCCACCGTCCGGGGATCGGTTTGGGTCCCCTGCAAAAATGAACCGGGTTTGCAGCCCTTCACCTCGTTCAAATAATATCCGGTAATTCGCACGAATCCCCGGTTCACCCACTCGATGCGGCCGTCGCAGTCGCAGATGATCACGGCGTTGTCCGTCTGGCTGGCCACCCAAGACAGTTGCGTCAATTTTTGTTCCGTCCACTGCCGCGACCGCCGTTCATCGGCGACGACCCAGTAGCGGCGGGAGAGCGATCCGGGCGGGGAATCGGACGGGACGACGGTGATGTCGAGCCAAAGGTGCTGCCCTTGGGGGGTGTGGTGCTGAATTTCTCCGCACCAAACGCCGCCCCCCCGGACGACGGACCACAACTCCTCCCAAAAGTCGGGGGAGTAGTAGGGGGAGTCGAACAGGGGGTGGGGGCGGTCGAGAACCTGTTCCTCGGAAGTCCCCCACATCCGCAGGAAGGGGGCGTTGGCCTCCAGGACGGTGCCCCCCTCGTCGATCAGGGTGGCGGGGGTGGTGCGGTCGAGGAGAAATTTCAACTCGGCCACTCGTTGCTGCGTCTGGCGGAGTTGGGTTTTGACTTGGTGCAATTCGGCGATCGCCTGCTGGTCGGCTAAACCCAAATTGTTGATATGGTTGGTCGGAAGTCTTTCTGCGCTCATATTGTCATTGCGTCGGAAGGGTCGAATTTTTGATGAGAAATTGTTTGAACGTTTCGGCCGGGACGGGTTTGGCTAACCAAAATCCTTGGGCCCGGTCGCACCCCCACCGCCGCAGTTGGGACAGTTGTTCGGGGGTTTCGATGCCTTCGGCGATCGTTGTCATCTCCAGGGTTTGGGCGAGGTTGACGATCGCCTGGGCGATTTTGGACCGATTGTCAGATGCACCGATGCCTTGAATGAAAGAGCGGTCGATTTTGAGGGTGTCGATGGGAAAGCGGGACAGGCGGCTGAGGGAGGAATGTCCGGTGCCGAAGTCGTCGATGCAGAGTTGGATGCCCAGGTCTTTGATTTGCTTGAGGGTGGTGACGGCGATTTCGGCGTCCGAGGCGATCGCGCTTTCGGTGAGTTCAAATTTGACCGCTTCCGGGGGACAGCCCGTGGTTTCCAACAGCCCCCGCACGGTTTCGACGATCTGGGGATGGTTGAGCTGTTGGGTGGCGAGATTGACGCTCACGAAGGGGGCGGAGGCGGGGGCCAGCGCCCGCCACTGCCGGACCTCCAGACAGGCCTGCCGGAGCACCCACTCCCCGAGGGCGGAAATCAACCCCGTTTCCTCGGCGACGGGGATGAATTGGCTGGGGGAGATGAAACCTCGGGTCGGGTGCTGCCACCGCACCAGGGCTTCGGCACCGACGATGCGGCGGGTTTGCAGGCAGACGATGGGCTGGTAGTGCAGGCGCAATTCTTCCCGTTTGAGGGCGTAGCGCAAATCCGTCTCGATCTGCAACCGCCGCCGCACCTGTTCGTGCATGGTGCGGGTGAAAATGGCGTGACGCCCCTGTCCCTGACTTTTGGCGCGGTACATGGCGGTGTCGGCATCCCGCAACAGGTCTTCGTGGCTCTCGTAGCCCATGCTGCTGAGGGCGATGCCGATGCTCAGGGTGGTGAGGACTTCTGGGTTGGGGTGGCCGAGCAAAATTGGTTGTTGGACTTGCTTTCGGATCTCCTCGGTGAGTTGGGAAACCTGGGATAAATCTTCGATGTTGTCGAGGAGGACGGCGAATTCGTCGCCCCCCCAGCGGGCAGCCAGATCCTGCGGTCGGATGCTATTTTGCAGGCGCTGGCCCACCGCCGTCAACAGTTGGTCGCCGGCTTGGTGTCCGAAGCTGTCGTTGATCAGTTTGAAGTGGTCGAGGTCGATGAATAGGACGGCAAATAAATAGTCTTGAGAGTGTTTGGCCCGCTCCACCGCATTCTGCAATTGGGTCATGAAGTGGGCGCGGTTGTAGAGGCCGGTGAGGCTGTCGTGTCGGGCCTCGTAAATCAGGCGGGCTTCTTCTTGTTTGCGCCCGGTGATATCTCGCTGGATGGCGACGTAGTGGGTGATCTGTTTGCGATCGTTGTAGATGGGTTCGATGTGCCATTCGTTGACGAATTCTGTCCCGTCTTTGCGGTAATTGATGGCCTCGCCGTAAAATACCCGGCCAGCCTTGAGATCCGCTTTCATCCGCTCCAACGCGGCGCGATCGGTTTTTTCCCCCTGTAAAATCCGGGGGGTTTGGCCGAGGGCGTCTTCGCTCCGGTATCCCGTCATCCGGGTGAACGCCCGATTGACGAAGACGATTTCTGGCCCCGGAAATTCCAGGTTGCTGCTGGTGATCACTACCGAGTCTTCGGCAAAACACACGGCGGCGGCGAGTAATTTCAACTGTTCCACCATCGGTTGATTTAACCCACTTATGGAATTCTCTTCTGGGAGTGAGTGGGTGGGGGCTAAATTTCTGTTGTCCATACCGAGCGAAGCTGTCAACTCCCTCGCACGTCCATTCCAATCATTCATGGCTATTTGGAGTGTCATAAGGCACCAAGGTAATTTCGACTCATCATGAAAACAACCCTGTAACGTGTCTCAATTGAGTTGAAGCACAGCCGGCGAAGGCGTGGCACTTGCTGAGACCCTGTGAAACGCATTATAAACTATATTAAAAAAAAATTAAGATATTTCCGATCGTGTCGGCTGATGTGGTATTCTTCTGACAAATTATAGTGACTGGCGATCGCCCTGGGCATCCGTCCCGCGATTGATGTGGCTTGCGGGTTCCCGTGGTAAGCTCCGATCGCTTCACCTGCGGTTTTTCCCTCCTCTTAACGCCCCATTACCTCTAGACTAGGATGCAGTACCAGTTTTGGAGGGTCGTCTTTGACTGAGAACAACCAAGCATCCGCTTCCCTGGCTACCCTGTCGCGCAAAGAACTGAGGGAATTGGTCCGATCGCAACTCCAGGTACTGCTCGAACGCGGAGACTTGCAGGCGGCCAAGGCTATCCTCGTCCCCGTCCAGCCCGCCGACATCGCCGAAGCGATCGAAGGACTGCCGGAAACCATGCAGGTGATCGCCTTCCGCCTGCTGTCCAAAGATGAGGCGATCGAAGTGTACGAACACCTCGACTCCAGCGTTCAGCAGTCCCTGTGCGAAAAATTCAAGCGCCAGGAAGTCATCGATATCGTCGATAAAATGTCCCCGGACGATCGCGCCAAACTCTTCGACGAACTCCCCGCCACCGTCGTCCGGCGGTTGGTGTCCCAACTCAGTCCCAGCGAACGCCAAGCCACCGCCCTCCTCCTCGGCTACGAAGCGGACACCGCCGGCCGGATCATGACGCCGGAGTATATCTCCCTGAAGGAATACTACACCGTCGGTCAGAGCTTGGAGCGGATTCGCAGTTTGGCTAACGTCACCGAAACCATTTATTCTCTCTATGTGACGGACTCCGATCGCAAGCTGACGGGTATTCTCTCTTTGCGAGATTTAGTGACAGCCCAGCTCGATCAGACCGTCGGTGACATTCTCAACCGAGATTTCGTCTGCGTCCAAACCGACACCGACCAAGAGGAAGTCGCCCGCATCATCCAGCGCTACGACTTTCTAGCCGTCCCGGTGGTGGACAGCGAACATCGGCTGGTGGGGATCATCACCGTCGATGACGTGTTGGATATTTTACAGCAGGAAACCACGGAAGATATCTACGCTTTGGGGGGGGTTCAAGCCGAGGGGGACAATTATTTCCAGGCGAGTTTGCTCACCGTGGCCCGCCGCCGGGTGGTGTGGCTGCTGGTGTTGCTGCTGACCAACAGCGTCACGGGGTCGATTTTGAAAACCCAACAGGATCTGTTGCAACAGGTCGTCGCCCTGTCCTTCTTCATCCCCCTGCTGACGGGGACGGGGGGGAACGTCGGCGCCCAGTCCTCGACGGTGGTAATTCGCGGGATGAATACGGACGAAATTCGCACGTTGGGCCCCTGGCAGGTGATCTCGCGGGAGGCGATGGCGGGGGCGCTGCTGGGGTCGATTTTGGGCGTTCTGGCAACGATTTGGGCGAATTTATTCGTGGTGCAGGGTCAACTGTCGGTGGCGATCGCCGTCGGGATCTCTCTGTTGGCGATTTCTATTTTGGCATCGGTGGCGGGTTCGGCCCTGCCGTTTTTGTTCCGATCGCTCAAATTAGATCCGGCCCTGATGTCGGCGCCGTTCATCACCACGGCGGTGGACGTTTTGGGGGTGCTGATCTATTTCAATTTAGCCCGATTTATTTTGCGAATTTAGGTCGGGTGTGGGGTGTAGGGTGTAGGGAGAAAAGAGAAGCGAGAAAAGAGAAGTGAGAAGTCAGATATTTCTCACTCCTCAACTCAGGGAGAATCTAAAATCTAAAATCTAAAATCTAAAATTTTCAATTATGCTCAATTATCGCAATGTAATCGAACGAGCTGAATCTCTCTGTTTTGCCCTCTTGGTGGCGGGTGTCGTGGCGAGCGTGGGGGGCTTTTCTACCCTTTATGCGGCGGTTCCGCTGTTGATTTTGCTGGCGTTGAATTGGGCGAACCGCTATTTGTTGAAACGGGATTTGCGATCGCACTCCGCAGGTGTGAAAGCCGAGGTCGATCGCAATTCCGCGGCGATCGAACAGTTGCACCGGGTTCTGGAGGCTAACACCGTTTCGGCGAATTTGAATCAGTTGCAATCTGCCGCCAACGTGGATGCGGCGGGGCTGACCGAAAATTTGGGGGTATTAAATACCAACCTGCAAACGATCCTGGAACGCCAAAACGCCCTAGAACAGGCGATCGACGCCATTCAGGGCGAGTTGGAATTGGTGGTGAACAAGTTTCAGCAGCGGCCCGAGTTGGAACAGGTGGAAAATTTGACCCATGTGATCGTCGATTTGCAGCAGTTCATCAACCAACTGCCCCAGTGGGGGACCCTGCAACAGCAGCAGTTGAACGAATTGCAGGCCCAGGTGAAACAGGTGGTCGATCGCGTCTCGGCGGAGATGGATGATTTACCCCGCCGGGTGGATGTGGCCGTCAGCGATCGCCTCGACAACCCCAACTCGGAGGGGGGTTAGGATTTGATATGCTTGATCAACAATTGCGCGATCGCCTGCAATTGTTGTTTGTTGAAGGTTTTCAGCAGGACTTTCACCACCTCCTTGGGATCGGCGGGGATGGTGATTTCCTGGGCGGCGGCGGGGGCGGCGGGGGCACCGGAGGCTAATTTCACGAGGGCATCGCTGGGGGCGATCGCATTTCCTTTCCCGGCTTCGAGGAGTTTCGCCCCCTGCTGCAAATCCTTGATGACGCTACTGGCCAGGATCGGGAACGGGGCCTTCGGGTTCGCGATCGCGCCGTGGGCCGTTTTCACCAAATTTTGCCACGGTTCCACCCCCGGGGCGACTTTGGCCAGGTGGGGACACAATCCGGCGATTTGCTTCCGCAGGGCCGGAGATGGGGGCTTTTTGAACGCCTGCAACATCGGTTTGAGCACCTTCGTCACCTGGGCGACGGCTTTGGGAACGGGTTTGCCCCCTGCTGCTGCGGGTTTGGCGGCGGGGGCGGCTTTGCCGCTCATCAAGTCGGCGAGGTGCTTTTCGAGTTGATCGTAGAGGGGAAGGGACGCCGCCACGATTTTTTCCCCCGTTTCCACGGACAGTCCGGCCGGACTTTGGGCGCGGTGAACCAGGTTTTTGATCACTTCGTAGCCCTTGTTGGACAAAAAGATCGCCCGGTCGTCGGCCTTGATGGGGGTATCTTTGACGGATTTGAAACAGTCTTCGAGGCGCTTCGAGACTTTGTTGATGCTGGCTAAACTCGGCATCTGTTGGGTCAACATCGCCGATGCCCCCTTGATGGAGTGGGCGGCTCGATACATGGCGATCATCTGTTCGCGATCAGAATCTGCCATGATGGCGGGCAGATCTTCCAACCCCGTGCGGAGTTCTTCGAGGCGTTCTCCGGCCTCCTCCATGAAGATGGCGATAATTTTCTGGTCCTGGCTGGTCGGCACGGCTGTCCTCCTATCGACAATTCAACGCCGAGCGTGGTCTGAGCCGTGCTGCCGCCCCGCCGGTCGATGACTCACCCTGGAGTCCCAATCCGCTGCGAGACAACGCGACTCATCACTCACAACTTTAACCTAACTGTGGGTGATTTGTTCTGCGATCGCGCGATCGCGCCGAGTTCGCGGGTCCGAGGGGCGATCGGCCATCGAGTCCCCGATGATGTTCGGATCAGATTCGCGATCGTCGATTATCTCATTTTTTGGGAGAGGGGGTTGAGAGGATTCACCACAGAGGCACAGAGAACACGGAGAGGGGGGCGGGGTCAGGAAATTAGGGGGCGATCGTTATATTCTTGACCGAGTTTTTCTAAGACTTGAATAAACTCTTGCCTTTGGGATTCGTCCAAAATATTAGATAAGTCGATCAAATTCTCTAATTTATTTCGAGAGTTGCTGACATCCATCGCGGTCAAGACTGTTTGATTGAAGGTATCATCCAACTTTTGATAAGACAGAGAAAGACTTTGTTCAAATGGAACTTTCCAAATGATTCTCTTGTCTGTCAAAGCAATTCCCGATTTTCCATCATCCCAAATACTCGTATCTATCAATGCAATAACTTTTTCATTCCAATCAAGAACCAGCCATTTCTTGAGTGCATTATGCAACTTGTCGAGGGGAATATAGGGTGCTGCGAAGCCTTCCTCATAAGAATATGAGGGACGAATATTTTTGGCAACAAAATCGGCAAAAGAACCGGGGGAGGGTTCTGCTGTCAAAGTGTAGATTCTGGTTTCCAACTGTTCCAAGAACCCTTGTTCTCGTTTTTTATTGCTTTTTAAGAAAGACCAAATCAAGTAAGCTGCACCTGATGCGACTAAAGCCGTTCCCCCCGTGACGACGCTCACCCCTCCCAAAGCTGCAAGCATCGTGCTGATAGCAGCGGCACCCGAGAGGCTACCGGCGACACCCAAAGCACTCGCCGCCGTCCATGCGGTTAAAAGGGCCGTGGCTCCGACAATTGTTCCGCCACCAATGGCAATACCCAGGTTTTTTTGATCTTCCGCATCCATCTGGCTGGCGACAGCCAACGAAATAATTCCCGCCGCACCAATTAAAGCCGCTCCTCCCGTTGCCACAGCCAAGCCACCCAACATTCCGAATCCCCCAGAGGCGACTGAGCCACCCCCCAACCATGCCAATGTCGCATTCGTTGCCGCCGCTCCGGATAAGGTACTAATCGAAACACCCGTTCCCGCTTCAACTCCCAATTGTGCAAGTAATCGTGTGGTTTGGGGAACAACCCTACCTCCGTTCTCCTTCGCCGTTTCGAGTAACTCCTGAAATTCGTCTTTTTGCTGTGCAAGTTGATTGATATTTTCTTCTAGTTTTTGTTCTTCATCCAAATTTTTCTTGCGAGCTTCCTGATAGACAACTTTGGCATTGAGTGGCAAGTTGTCATTTTTTAAAATGTACGGATCGAGTTGTTTCTTTAATGTGCTGGCATCGGAACTGCTCGTCCCATCCCTGACTTCTCGGTAAAGCGATAAGTATTGATCTTTTTGTTGATTCGTCAATCTAGAATCGCCATTAATTTGCTCGACAATTAAGTAATCGACTGTTGCCGCTCTGGACACTGCGCTACCCAAAACATAGCTTTGCTTGATTGAATCGGTCAGGCTTGAACTCAGTACAATTGAATCGAGTTGGGTTAAAACTTTAAAATCGGGGATGGGTTGACCGGCTTTTACCAGTTCAAATGTCCCCCTCAACTGTGTTTTTTCTGAACCCGAAAGCGTGGATTGCTGCAATGCTTCTTCTAAGACCTTTTTAATTCCAACCAAACGGGTGTTATTGCTGGCTAATTCATAGCGATCGCGTATTTCTTCATCCAATCTAGAGCTGGAGACGATATAATCCAGCAATTCGAGTGCTTCCACTTCTTCGATGAATTTACAATCTTCAATGCTTTCATATACATCTTTACATTTGGTTTGACTGGCTTCTGATATCAACTGAGCATTCTCTATTTCGTCATAAATTTGAAGACCAATTCTCGTTTGCAAGTCATAGAGCGTGTGAAGTTCAAATTCAGCATCATTACCATCTTGTCCGATACCGGCAACAGAAATCATTGAGTTTTCCCGGCTACGGGTAGGAATTGACAAATCATAAGATTCACCGGAATATAAAGTGACGCTTTGCTTCCCACCCCTTCGGGCGATGCTGCGGGGAACAACGACCACATACTTTTCTATATTTTGCGGGATTCCATAACCGCTGCTGTAATTGGAATCAGCCCTTGCAGGTGGAGCCAATAATAAGTCTTTCGTCAGGAAACCGGCGGTGGCGAGGGTCAAGCCAAGACAAAACTGACGGCGATTAAGAGGGTCAGCCATAACTCAAAAATCTGTAGAGTATTCTTTTTAGTTTAACCCTACCAAACCCCTCTCTGTCTAGACAAGAGATTGTTACATTTTTTTACAGTCCTTCAGTTGGCAGTCGGAACCCAAGCACTGAACCAACAATATCGGTGGGGGCAGGCGTCCCCGCCTGCCGGAATGAAAAATATCGGCGCCTGCCGGAATGAAAAATATCGGCGCCTGCCGGAATGAAAGATATCCCCACCTGCCTCAATCAAGAATATCGGTG
>NZ_JAYFER010000666.1:0-28097 GCF_055795065.1 Lyngbya sp. CCY1209 | reverse complement strand
GGGGATTTAGGGGGATCGAATATCAGTTGTTGAGGCGAACTCAAAGTCCCCCTTTTCAAGGGGGATTTAGGGGGATCTAAATTCTCCCCCATCCTCTTCAGAATATTTTCGCCGTGAGCTTGGGAATCGATTCCCAAACCGTGTTGTGAGCATGGCGTACCCGGTCTATTTTGAGAATATTTCATATCAAAATTAGACCAAAAACTGGGAGACATCTTCGCCGCACTCGTCCGCCAGATAGCAGAGTGCCCGAAACCGCATCCCCACAACTTCTTCGTAGAAGGGATTCAATTTGCAAAGCGGGGGAATGTGCAAGATTGTGCGGCCTAAGAGGCTGATATCGCGGGCGAACGGGCATTGTGCGGGGATCAATTCACAGATGAACCGGGCTGTTTTGGGATTTTCGATTTGGAAGTTATCGAGCCAGGTGCGGATACCTTGAAAGGGCAATTTTTGGCGGTTGTTGAAATTGGCGGCGGTCATGATTGTTTCTCCTGTTTTAACTCCGATTTCACTGTTTCCTCGGCGCGGAAATCAGTGCTTGTTTTGTCTATAGGTCTAATTTAGCAAGCGCACCCCGACAGATCAAGGGTTGACTTATATAAAAACTTGATTGCGATTATAAAAATTTATATCTTTCGGGGAGCCGAACCCCCCATCTCCCTCCCAGCCTAGGTTTGAGGTTCGCCGAACAGAACGATCGAGCCGCGCAGTTCGCCGATAATCTGGCTGGTGATGTTGCTGACTTCCAAACCGCCAACCGTCCGCCGTCGCTGCGATCGCAGCACCACCAAATCCGCCATCTCCGCTTCCGAGAGGATCGCAGCGGCCACGTCGTCGGAGGACACGATGCGGATGTCGGACCGGACGGGGGAGCGATCGCCCGCACCCATGTTCACCAATTCCGATTTCAGCATCTCCAGATGTTCCGGCGGCGCGGACCCCTCGCAAACGTGCAGCAAAATCACCCGGGCGCCGTTCGTATCCGCCAACAACTGGGCGAACCGCACCGTCCGCATCGTCTGGGGGGTGAGATTTTTCACCGGGACCAAAATCTGCTTCATCGCCACCGGGTCCGCCAGCAACCGCATCACCGCCACCGGACAGTGGGAGGACCAAAACACGCTGTCGATCAAATTGCCGAATAACCGCGTCCTCAGCCCCGTTTCCTCGCTCCAACCCATGACGATCAAACTGGCGTCCCGTTCGCAGGCGGTGCGGATAATTCCCGTCGCCACGTCGGCATCGATGCGGAGGGCGGGGGTCGTCTGCACTTTGGCGGCTTCCCCGACGCGGACCGCCTGTTGCAGCAACATCCGACCGTGTTTGAGGGCCTGCTGCAACTCCGGTTCGTCCATGTGAATTTGGGCGTGGGTGGCGACGGACAGCGGCACGATCGCGCCCTTTTCGTGTCTCGCCAACAACACCGCCATCGCCATCAAATACCGTTCCGTGTGGGGGTTGGAAACGGGGACGACCACGGTAAAGGGTGCGGGTTCTCCGGGTAAATTTTCCCGGCGATTTTCCCACCACAAAGACTCGGAAACGGCGGGGAGCGATCGCGCGGCCAACAATCTGGGGGCGACTCGCTGGGTCATCATCGGCCCCACGATGGACGTCACCAACATCAGGACGATGATGCTATTAAATACCGCTTCGCTGAGTAATCCGACTTCAAAACCCACCAGCGCCGCCGCCAGCGTCGCCGCCACCTGGGGGATGGATAGCGACCACATCATCGCGGTTTCCGCCCAACTGTAGCCGTACAAAAATTGGGCGATCCAGGCGGCGAGAAATTTGCTGCCGATCAGTCCCAAAACGATCGCGATCGTCAGTCCGAAACTGGTGCTGAGGGTGGAGATGAATACCGGGACATTCAACAGCAGTCCCATCGCCACGAAAAAGAAGGGGATGAATAAAACGCTCCCCAAAAATTCCACTTTTTCTTTGACGGGACTGGTCCCCACCACGTCGTTGATCGCCAAACCCGCCAAAAAGGCGCCGACGATCATATCGACTTCGATCAATTTGGCGCCGACGGAGGCGACGAACAGGACCAACAACACAAATAGAAATTGATTTCCTTCGTTATTTCCGGTGCGTCGGAAGTAGATTTTTCCGAGGCGATCGAAGCCCAACAAAACGAAAGCCGAGTAAGCCGCCAAGGTGCCCAACTGGACGACGAAACCCCATCCCGAAAACTCCCCGGCGTGGATGGAAACGCAAATCGCCAGGACGAATAGGGCGCTGATATCGGTGAAAATGGTGGCGCCGATGGTGACGATAACGGACTCGACATCCACCAATCCCAACCGCTGGACGATGGGATAGCCCAGGAGGGTGTGGGAGGCCAGCAGGGACCCGATCAAAATGGCGGCGTTGGGGCCGAAACCGAAGGCGAAGCCGATTAATGTTCCGGTGATTAGTGGGACGGCGAAGGTGGCGAAACCGAAGCCGAGGGAGCGATTTTTTTGGTGTTGGAATTGGACGAGATCGATTTCCAAACCGGCGACGAACATCAAATAAATTTTCCCGATATCCGAAAATAATTTCATCGTTTCGGAGTCGGGGTCGAGGAGTTGCAAGCCGTGGGAACCGAGGACGACGCCGGCGACCAACAGTCCCACCAGTCCCGGCAGTTTCAGGCGTTCAAACCAGGGGGGAATGGTGAGGGAAACGAGCAGTAAGATTGTAAACTCGACGATGGGGCTGTCCGGCAGCCATTGAAACAGTTGTGGGATCATGGGTTAAAGTGAAAAGTGAAAAGTGAAAAGTGAAAAGTTTCCTATTTCCTATTCCCGATTGAGAAACGCGAAGCGCTATCGCCATGAAAGTCCATTCCGTCGGGGCGAATGGCTGTGAGGCGGGCTTTTACCCGCCATTGTAAACTGGCTCGAAGCGGATGCGATCGCCCGTAACGGAACCCCCCTTCCGGCGTCGAGTTCTTGTCCTTTGTAATTTTCAATTTTGTTTCCCTCAAATTTGGCATCCTTTCAGCTTTTTCCGAACCGCCACTCCCGGGCCATATTAATTATTAATTATTAATTGTTAATTGTTAATTGTTAATTGTTAATTGTTAATTGTCGAGTGTCGGACGGCGTTTTTGCCCTCATTTTTGACTTGGTAGAGGAGGCGATCGCAGGCCGCGATCGCGTCGGCGACCGAATCGGGGGGGGCCGAAAAGGTGACGGCGCCGATGCTGAAACTCACCGGCCAATCGTGGTGGCAGACCATCTCCAAAAGTTGCTCTCGGATGCGTTGCAGGGTCGCTTGTGCCGGGTTGGCGTCCGTTTCTGGCAGTAGGAGGACGAATTCATCGCCCCCCAACCGGGCGATCGCGTCGGAAGCCCGGATTTCACACTCGACGGTTTTGGCCAGCAGTTGTAATAAGCGATCGCCGCTGGCGTGGCCCTGGCGATCGTTGACCTGTTTGAAATTGTCCACGTCGAAAATTGCCAGGGTAAAAGGATGCTTGAATCGTGCGGATCGGTGGATTTCGGTTTCGAGCACTTCCCAAAAAAAACGCCGGTTCATGAGCCCCGTCAGTCCGTCCGTGCGGGCGAATTGCTTTTCCCGTTCGTAGGCGAGTTTTTGTGCCGAAAGCAAATAGCTGATAATCAGGAAAAAACCCAGGCGGACTAGGGCATTCCAAATGGGAAACAGGGAATTGGAATAGGACTGGCTGGTGATGTCATTAATTCCCCAGACGATCGCGCACAGGACGGAGAATAAAAAACCGTAGGATTTATCCCCGTACCAAGCCACCCACAGGATCGGGAGCAAATAGAGGATGGCGAGGGAGAGTTCCGGGGTGGTGAAAAAATCGACCGCCGCGATCGCCACCAGCAAAACCGATCCCACTATCAAAAATCCCGGCGTTGATTGACAGCAGAATTTGATCCTTTCAATCATCGGCGCGACTCCAATTAAAATTAATTAAAAATCGAGCGATCGCCCCTTTTATCTCGCCTTTTTACTCCGATTTTTCCCTACTTTTTCCCATTAAAATAAGCCCGGAACATCTCCTTCGCCACGGGGGCCGCCGCCTTGGAGCCGTAGCCGCCATTTTCCACGACCACCGCCACGCCAATTTCCGCCTTGTCGGCCGCGCCGAACCCCACATAAACCGAGTGGGATTCCTGACCCCAGACCTCCGCCGTCCCAGTTTTGCCGCCGGTGAGGGGGATGGTGCCGTCGTTCATCCCCTGGGCCGTCCCGTACTGCACCGTTGCGATCAAGCCATCGCGGATGGTAGAAATGATTTCCGGCGATAATCCCGTCGGCTCGGGTTGGGTTTGGGGAGTCCCGGTCAGGTCGGCCAGCAGGTGAGGTTTGACCCGGTTGCCGCCGTTAGCCATCGCCGACACCATCACCGCCAATTCCAGGGGCGTGGTCAGCACCGACCCCTGGCCGATGGACATGGTGACGGTATCCCCCAAATACCAGGGTTCTCCGTAGATTTCCTCTTTATTTTTCGGGGTGGGAATGAACCCGGTGGAGCCTTCCGTGAGGCCCAGCAGGTTCAGATCCGTCGTGCCGATGCCCAGACGTTCGGTCCACTTGGCGATCGCTTCCGGACCAATTGCCATTCCCAGGCGGTAGAAAAAGGTATTGCTGCTGAAGGCCAGGGCGTCCCGGAACCCGATCACGCCGTAACCGCCGCTGTGTTCGTGGAACGTGATCCCCCCCACCGTAATTGAAGCCGAAGTGGCAATGACCGATCCGGGAGAAAATTCCCCCGAACCCATCCCCGCCGCCGAGGAGGCGATCTTGAACGTACTTCCGGGGGGGTATCCCTGGAGGGCACGGTTCAGGAACGGGTGTTCGAGTTCTTGCAACTCCTCCCACTGCTGCTGCGTGATTTGCCGGGTAAACAGATTGGGGTCGAACCGGGGAGAGCTCGCCATCGCCAACACTTCCCCCGTCTTGACGTTGAGGGCCACCGCCGCCCCCCGACGGTTGCCCAGAGCCGCCTCCGCAGCCTTTTGAACGTTCAAATCCAAGGTCAGTTTCACCGGTTTGCCCCCTTCGGACGGCCGTTCGCCGAAGAGTCGCAGCTCCTCATTTTGGGCGTTAACCTCCACCAGACGCGCCCCCCACTTCCCCGCCAACTGGTCGTTGGCCGAGGCTTCGACGCCCAACTGTCCCACGATCATGCCCATCGGCCACTCGGGATGGGCTTTCAATTCTTCCAAAGTCGCCTCTCCGATGTAGCCCACCACCTGGGCTGCCAGGTCGCCGTGGGGATAGTAGCGGCTCGACTCCACCCGCACTTCCACCCCCGTCAACTCCTGGGAATGTTCAGCCAGCCAGATAAAGGCTTCCGGGGTGAGGTGGCGGGCAATGCGAACGGGGGAGGCGGAGCGGTAGCCGACCCGTTCGAGGGCCTCCAAAATCTTCTCGGCGGGGAGGTCGAGGACGTTGCCGAGTTGGGCCGCCTTCACCTTCCACTGTTCGGGGGTCTGTTCCTTCGGCCACAAATACACCCCGCGAACTTGGTGGTTGTCGGCCAAGGGTTTGCCGTTGCGATCGAGGATGCGGCCCCGGTTCGAGGGCATGGGAATGAGGCGGATGCGGTTTTCCTCGGCCCGGAGGCGATTTTGTGCCCCGTCGAGCAGTTGCAGTTGCACGAGGCGGTGGACGTGCAGCCCCATCAGTCCGGTCGCCAGCAACATGAATAAAACCGCCCGGTAGAGGGGATGTCGCTCTCCTTTGGCGGCAATTCGGCGGCGATCGCGGTAGACCGTTGCCGGCCTGTCGGTGTTAGCCGGAGAAATTGCAGAGGAATAAAACAGTTGGCGAACCATAGACCTTGTGAATGTGGACTGAAACGACCGGGGAGACTGTCCCCGAGCCCTGTTGGCGACCCAACGCGAAACGGACGCCCGCCTCGACACCTTTGAACGGGTGACGTTCACCTTTCAAACGAGATTTTCAAGGTGCGTAGCCGGCAGTTCCACGTTACCGTTTCGACTTTAGATATAATTGCACATTTGTGGCGGACTGGGCGGGGGATCAGGGGCAAAACCAAAACATTCCTTTGATGCCGTTGGGGTCGGCGACAAATCCGAGGCTGTGGTAAAAATCGACGGCTCCGCTGCCGGCGAATAGGGTGATGTCGGCGATGTTTTCCCGCCCCAGGCGGTCGATCAGGTGGCGTAGGAGTACCCGGCCGAGGCCGCGGCCCTGAAACTCGGGCCGGATCGCCACGTCCCAGATGGTGGCGTAGAGGGCGCCGTCGGAAATGACCCGGGCGAAGCCGACGAGGCGTTTTCCGTCCGATCGCACCTCCCAGACGGAGATCACCAGAAAGCTATTTTCCAGGGCCTTTTGCAGGCGATCGCGGGGTTGGGGTCGCCATCCGACGGCCCTCCAGAGGTCGAGGATGTCTCGGGGGTCGATGTGGCGGTCGTCGTCGAACTGAATTTGACCCGAATTTCGGGGCGATCGCTCCGGGGGAGGGGGCGGCGGGGGGTCTCCATCTGTGGCCTCGAAGTGGGACCACCGCTCCGGATGCTCCCGGATCTCCCGGTGGCGCCGGGTCACGTCCGCCTCCAGGCGCTTTTTTTTCTCCACCAGAGTTTCCAGTTCCCGGGTAATGTCGGGGTCGTCGGGCCGCAGTTTTTGGGCGATCGCGTACAAAATAATCGCCCCGGGAATTTGACGGCGGCCGGCCAGGTCCCGGGCCAGTTGCCGGCACAGTTCGGGGTTTTCCCGCAAAACCGACAATTCCGAACAATTTGAATCCGTCGCCGCCCGACAATAGTCCTCGCAGGTTGGCTCCCAACCCGGTGAGGAGCGCCCTTGGAAGGCCTCCCCCAGCCGGCGGGCGACGGTCGTCCAGTCGTCGGTTTCCGGCGGTGTCGGCAGGCATTCGGCCGCTTTCAGGAGGGCTGCGATCGCCTCGTCCCACCGCCGCAGGTGAATCAGGGCTTCCCCCAGGCCGTAGTGGGACCAGTGGAAATTCGGCTCCAATTCCACGGCTCGCCGGTAGGCGGCCGCGGCGTTCCGCCACCGCTTCAGGTTCGCCCACCCCCGGCCGAGGTTGTAGTGGGACCAGGAAAAGTCCGGGTTGAGGGCGACGGCTCGGGTGAAGGCCACCACCGCCTCTTCCCAGCGGTCTTGTTGGCAGAGGGCCTCCCCCAGGTGGTGGTGAAACCAGGAACTCTCCGGGTCCAGTTCCACCGCCCGCCGAAATGAGGCGATCGCGGCCGGCCAGTCCCGCCGTTGCAGGTGAATTTGACCCTGTTTAGCCTCCTGCCAAGCTCGCTGCGAGCGATCGGTTTTTTCCAGCCATCCCCCGTTTTCCATCACACCGGGACGAATAACAACGCTTCCAATTTATCCAAAGCGCGATCGAGATCGTCGTTGACGAGGGTAAAGTTGAATTCCGCCGTCGCTTCCATCTCAATTTTGGCCCGGTTCAGGCGACGGGCGATCGCTTCTTCCGAGTCCTGGCCCCGACTCCGCAGCCGCCGCTCCAATTCGGCCATCGACGGGGGCCGGATGAACACCCGCACGGCTTCGGGAAACGTGCGCGAAATCTGTCGGGCTCCTTCGAGTTCGATTTCGAGCAGCACGGATTCTCCCGCTGCGATGGCTTCCGTCACCGCCTGCCGGGGCGTGCCGTAATAGTTGCCGGCGAATTCCGCCCACTCGATCAATTCCCCCCGTTCCACCATCTGTTGAAAGCGATGGCGGCTGACAAAAAAATAGTCTTTTCCGTCTACCTCGCCGGGGCGGGGGGGGCGGGTCGTCGCGGAGGTGGACAGGTGCAGTTCCGGGTGTTTTTCTAGGAGCGATCGCACCAACGTCCCCTTTCCGACTCCACTGGGCCCGGTAATGACGATCAGTTTGCCATGATTGTGGTCGGTCATTTCAAGTTCATACGTCGATCAATTCAGTTCGGACGGCTGCGGGGACTCTCCCAAACCTTCAAATTTCGCGGGCGGCACCATTTTTGTGGATCACGAATCGGTGGGCCACCGTCTCGGGCTGGATAGCCGAGAGGATGATGTGGCTCGAATCTGTGACGATCACGGCTCGGGTGCGGCGTCCGTAGGTCGCATCAATGAGTTGTCCCCGATCGCGCGCATCTGTAATGATACGCTTGATGGGCGCCGACTCCGGACTGACGATCGCAACAACGCGGTTTGCAGAGACAATATTACCAAAACCAATGTTAATGAGCTGAATATCCATAAAAAGACTGACCAATTGGATTCGATCGGGTTCGATCACCTTTCATTGTATGCTAGAAAGAATCTGAGGGAGTTAAATCATCCCAAGCCTCAAAAGGAAAAGTTTTAAAGCCAAGTTTGATTACTTTAACTCCATTTTCCCTCAAAAAACTCTATCTTTGGACAGATATAGGGATCGAGTCGCCCGGTGTGGGCCGAGGGCGAGCGTCCGTTTCCCCCGCTCTCCCCTTCCTGGGGAATGGGGAGTGGGCCACTGAAACCCCCTTGAAATCGGGGTTTCAAGGGGGTTTCTCCTCGCCGAACTGTCAATACACTCGCTTCCGGTTGCTCTGGCAACCCGACGAACAGTTCGGACGTCCGAAAATCCCGAAATCTCCCGACGGGGGCGGTTGACCGCCGCCGATCGCCACGGAATCGAGGTTTTGGAGTTTTCGCGCCCCGCGATGGTTGTGATCGGCGTCACGCCACTTTTAAAGACTTCTTTATAAAGGTCGAAATTTTTGTAAAAATTTGTCGCACCTTACCATTTGTTATGGCGACCATATGGGTTCGATGTTTGAATGGAATTAAGAAACAAAATGAAGTCACAAAAAAGCGCTCGCGTGTTCCGGCTTTGGGCAGACCGAGCGACACCGAAAGGAGATTCCGATGCTCACTCACAAATCACTCTTCAGTCTTGCCGTGGCGACCCTAGCCGCGATCGCCGCTCCCCAAGCCGCCTCGGCCTTCACCCTCAGAGGTCACTTGACCTCGATGGATGGCACCTACGGCGCCGACTGGATGTACAACGACCTGTTTCCGGAGGGCAACTCCGCCCCCGATACCGCCTTCGTGGCGGAAAGTCGGTTCGGCGACCTGGGCGGCGCGGCTGAAAAAGAATTCAAGATTTTCGACCACAGCGGCGCGGGCCTGACCGGTCAAAATCAGACCAATTTCGCCTGGGAAAATGGGGCATCCTACAATTTTAAATTGGAGAATGACGGCGATAACTGGATCTACAGCCTATTCGACCTCGATAATAATCCGTTAACCTCCGTTTCCAACAGCTTTACCGCTCCGTTTTCCGATATTTTCATCCGCACCCGAGCCGATGTGGGGATGAGCATGGTGGTGGACAACCTGTTCCTGGACGGCGTGGCCGTGGGCGATCGCTCCGCCGTGGACAATCCCACCGACGGATGGGGCGCGGACTACCTGTGGATTGGCGATGTGACCGAACCCTTCACCCTCACGGGCCGCAGCACTATGAGTTGGGAAGGGGAACAAAACCGCCTCAAGTCAGCCCTGGCTTACCAAATTAAAGTGGTGAATTTGGAAACGCAACCCGTCCCCGAACCCACCCTGGCGATCGGTTTGGGGGTCGGCGCCCTGGCCATGACCCGCCTGCGCCGCCGCAACCGTTGAGCGGCGATCGCAAAAACTGGGCCGATCGGATGTGGGGGCGAGAAAGCGAATCGCCCCCACTGCTTTCAATCGAGATTCACCGGCGTGGGCAAAAATCAATCCAGCGTCAAAATTGATAGTAGACTAACAAATTAAAGGCGTTCATCGTAGCCATTCTATGAATCGTTCGGGTGAATCGACATCAAAAAACCGATGGGCTAGTTGGTGGGACGGCTTCAGCACCACCTCCAAAACACTTTTGATCGGCCTCGCCGCTCCCCTGTTGGTCTTGAATTTTTGGGCGTTCTCGACAATTTTCAGTTACTTTCGATCGCTCCTCGTCACCATTGTCATCGCGTCGCTGCTGGCATTTTTACTCAGCTACCCCGTCAATTGGCTGGAACGCCGGGGACTGCCGCGGGCGCCGGCCTCGATTTTGGTATTTTTGATCGCCGTCCTGGCCGTTCTCGTCCTCGGTGTCACCCTGTTGCCCCCCGTCATCGCCCAAGCCCAGCAATTGTTGGCCCGTTTGCCGGAATGGTTCGACTCGGGAAGACATCAACTACTGATCTTGGATGAACGCATCGAGGAGTGGGGTTGGCCGATCAGTTTTGACGGGGTTGCCACTCAAATTGGCGATCGCCTCAAAATGCAGTTGCAACTGATCGCGGGCAAGGTTTTAAATCTGACGTTGGGCGTCGCCGTCTTCACCGCCAGCACCCTGGTCGATATCTTATTGACGGTCATTTTAACGTTATATTTGATGCAGCACAGCCGGGAAGTTTGGGAAAGTTTGGTCAGTTGGCTTCCCACCCGCATTCAAACTCCGTTTTCCGCCACCCTGCGCCGCAGTTTCCAAAACTATTTTATCGGACAATTGATCGTCGCCACCTGCATGGCGGCTGCATTGATGTCGATTTTTGCGATCTTAAAAGTGCCCTTCGGTCTGTTATTCGGTTTCACCATCGGTTTGATGGCGTTGGTTCCCCTGGGGGGGACGGTGGGAATTATTTTGGTGACATTTTTGGTCGCTTTGCGGGATATCGGCATCGCCGTCCAGGTGATTTTGGCCTCCGTCGTCGTGCAGCAGATCATCGAAAACGGCCTCGCGCCGCGGGTGTTGGGAAGCGTGACGGGGTTGAATCCATTTTGGGTGCTGATCGCCCTGTTGGCGGGGGCGAGAGTGGGGGGACTGCTGGGAATTGTGGTGGCGGTGCCGACGGCGGTGGTGATTCGGGAGGCGATCGACGCGGTGCGTTCGGTCCGCCAAAAAGCGCAGATAACGCCGGAAGAAGGATCGGAAGAATCGCCACAATTGGCAACCCAGGATTAAATTGTCGGGGCGCAAGGCACGGCGCCCAAATTTGATATTAGTTTTTGAGGGTATCTTCGATCTGTTTTAACACCGCCTCTTCCTCCGGGGTGACGATGCCATCGAGTCAGGCGATTTTCTGGCATTGAGCCAAAAGGGCGATCGCGAAATCGCCGTCAATTTGGGCGAGGAGGGTTTCCAGGGGAGGGGGAGAATCGATGGTTTGGGCGATCGCCCCAATCATCGCAATCAGTAACCCCATTCAAAACCGCCGGTCAAGCGATCATTTGCCACATTCCTCATGTCATCTTCTCGTCATAATCGTCTTTTATTGTATCAATCAAGGCGCTACCAAACAGATTTGATAGCACTCAGATACGTTAAACCCGACTGTGAATTTTTAGAGAGGTATCGAATCGTGACACAAACTCTGACGACTAGAATCGGCCAAAGTCAGCAAACGTTTAGCGGGACGGTCACACGAGTTTTTGAAGATGGATTCATGCTCAATACAGGCGATCGCGTGTTGACGGTCGATTCTTGGGGTGTATTTGGTGACAATACCCGCCGAAATCTCTCCGTCGGTAACGAAATTAACGTTACGGGTGAATTTGAAGGTGGTGAATTTGATGCCGTCTCGATCGATGACTCTCCCATAGCTGTTCCGCTCCCTGAGCTCCCTGAACTCCCTGAACTCCCTGAGCTCCCTGAGCTCCCCCTCCCCGAATTGAGCCGTCAGGGAACTGCTGGTCGCGATCGCCTGACGGGGACGAACCGTGATGATGTTTTACGGGGACTCGATGGTAATGATGTCCTCATTGGTCGTGCAGGGAGTGATGACCTGTATGGCGATGCCGGTCGCGATCGGCTTGTTGGGAATACTGGCGACGACGATCTGTATGGTGGGGCAGGCAATGACCAATTGATTGGCGGTGCTGGCGACGACGATCTGTATGGTGGGGCAGGCAATGACCGATTGAATGGCGGTGCTGGCGACGATGACCTGATTGGGGGCAATGGGCGTGATGTTCTGATTGGTGGAGGCGGACGAGATACGTTTGTGTTGCAAATCAGAGGAAATGATGTGATTCGTGACTTCCGCGACGGGATTGACGAGTTGAGGCTCTCCGGTAGTTTGGAATTCAATGATTTGTCGATTAGCCAGCGCGGACAAAATACGTTAATCACGGCGAATGGCTCTCGCGTTGCTCTGTTACTGGGTGTTGATGCAGATGCTATTTCCTTCGCTGACTTTGATTAATAGATGATTTAGGTCAGACATTCAATCAGGCCTGCGAGTATCTATTTCATCTGTTTCCTGTCTTGTACTGATGGCGACACTATGACCGATCAAAGAGGGGCGAAAAATTTTTCGCCCTTACAGATGGATGTCAACAGACGAGAGAGGTCGAGGTAGATGCTTCTTCACCAGGGATGCGATCGCCATACTGACTCGATGATTCGCGATCGTCAGGAAGAAACGGAGAATGGGGGAACGGTTAAATAAAAGCTCTCTTCTTTGATGTCGAGCCTAGCACAACGAATTCCCCCATCTGGCATTAATTTTTCAGGATCTCTTCGATCTGTTTTAACACCGCCTCTTCCTCCGGGGTGACGATGCCATCGAGTGAGGCGATTTTCTGGCACTGGGCCAAAAGTGCGATCGCAAAATCGCCGTCAATTTGGGCGAGGAGGGTTTCCAGGGGAGGGGGAGAATCGATGGTTTGGGCGATCGCTTCCAGAGAGGCGGGACTCAGATTGGCGGCTTCCAATTCCGGTAAAATCGTTTCCCAGTCGCGATCGGGATTTCCCGCCAAAATCATATGAACCAAAATTTGATCCATAATCGATTCTTGATTGATGGCAGATTGAAGATACTCTCGACTTTCCTCGGCTGTAGATTCGAGGGTTTCTTGCGTCGTTTCAGAATTAATTTTTGATTCGTAAAATCGGCAAGAAGCGTGTCCCAAGGCATACAGAATCAATGCATTGGTACTCGCGCCGACAACGGCTCCAGCCAGAGGAATATTTCGTAAAAATTTTACTCCAATTTTAACCGCTTGTCCCCCACCAGTTGCCAATCCAAAAATTAGCAAAACTTCACTTTTTCTGGCGGGATCGTGTAGGTCAAAACCGTAGGCACAGGCGATTTGATAAACCATTTCTGCCTGCAATGCTGTCGTGGCTGCGATATCGACCGCGAACAATGCGGCCACCGCTCCCGGAACCAAACTGGTTGCCAGTCCCGAACCTCCGACATAAACCGCTTTTTGTAACATCAACCGATGGGCAATTTCTGCGGGTTTATCGTCCGGATATTGTTCTTTTAGGCGGTTCACTTCGGTTTCTGCTTTGACCAGATCAACCTGATCGACAATTTCAATAAGAAAGTTTTTAAATGTTTCCGTACCGAATTTGACACCTCCGACGATCGCGCCGCCGACACTCGCCACCGTATTTCCAATATTTTGACCGGTTTGATTTGCCAAACTTCCGACTATTTTTGTACCCGATTGGACACCCCCCGCGATCGCACTTCCAAAACCCGATGCCGTATTTCCAATATTTTGACTGGTTTGAGTTGCCAAACTTCCGACTGTATTGGTCGTGTTGGTGACACCGGATTTCACGGAATCACCCGCATTGGTAGCGATTTCAGCCACCGAATCGAACCAAGAATTAAACGAGAATCGCTTTTTATTCTGGGGTGCGATCGCCGAATTTTCTGAGGTATCCTCGTCGATCATATCGGCGGTCGGTTCTAAATCCTCCAAGTCAAACTTCTCTTGCCAAGCGGGGAAATCATCTCCGGTTTTTTTGCCATAAATTTTGACCGTCTCGATCGGGGTTTCCGGGAAAGTTGAGAAACCCCGTTTGAGCCATTCCACCAAAACGGCTTGGGGCGGAACTTTACTCGCCTCGAACATGATTTGCAGGCAACCCGCTTTAAAGGACGCTTTCGCGTTGACTCCTTTGGGATTCAGTTTGCGATTCAACACCGCCGCGATCGCCTTGGGATTGCCCTGTCGAACCAGTTCTTTGACGGTTGCCGATTTGGATTGAGTATTGACCATGAATAGACTCCTATTGATTGGGGTAGCAAAGTCAGTTTTTAGTCGCCCGTTTTTTTCGTCCAGCCTTTGAACATCGAATTGACGGTATTTGCCGTATTTCCGAGATGCTTTCCGGCTTCCGATGTCACATTTCCGCCCAATTTCCAGGTCGCACTCATCGCAGAATTGACCTGTTTTCCGACCGCTTGACCCGCATTGGTTCCGGCTTCGGCAATTCGATCGCACGCCTTTTTCACGGGTTCGGGAGTGGCGACATTGACGGCTTTGGCAAGTTTAGAAGTCCCCTCTCCCAGCCAGCCGGACGCCACATCAAACACCCCCGCGGCGGTTTCCATCGTCACTCCGTAGGCGACTTTCACTTGGTCGGGTGTGGAGTTATCGATCTTTTCAATAACGGCTTGACGCTGTTCTTCGCCGAGGTTTTCCCACACCTGTTTTCCGATAATTCCCACACCCGCGATCGCCACCACGGCCCCCCCGGTGGACACCGCAGAAACGATCGCCGCCCCCGCCGCCATTCCACCGCCGCCGGCAGCCAGAGATCCGCCCCCCAGCCAAGCCAAAGCCGCATTGGTCGCCGCCGCCCCACTCAGGGAACCGATCGCCGTCCCCGTCGAAGCTGCGGCCCCCAACGTGGATGCGATCGTCACCACCGTCCCGGCCGAAGCCCCCACCCCGATCATGGCGCCGCCGACGATGGTGGGAGTGGCAAATTTGACGGTCCCGGACTGGGTAGAATAGGCTTTTCCCGTCACCATCAATGTCGCCCAATGTTCGCAGTTGAATTCCGTGGCGTGATAGGGGCGGATATCTCCATTTTCCAGAGACATTTTGAAGGATTTGATATTTTTTTTGATGGTTTCAATATCGAAGACTTCGCCCCGAATGTTGACGACACTCCAGCCTTCCCCCTCGATGGGTTTCACTTCCAATTTGGACGTATTCACCCAGCCGACCGTGCGATTTTCTGCAATGACGACGGCATAATGTGCGATCGCGCCCCGATTTTGTTTGACGATTTGTCCGAGTTCAAATTTTTTCATGGTCTTTTTTAATCCAAAAGTAAATCCAGTTCATCCTGCAAACCCTGCATTTCCTCGGCCGATGCCGCCGAAGATGCCGCCGAACTTCCCAACAGATCCCAGGGGTTGCGGCCGATGTGTTTTGCCCCCGCTTCCACGCCCTTTTGAGAGGCTTTGACGGTGGTTTTGGCCGTGGTGACGACGAATTTTTTCCACTTCGGATCGATTTCCTGCCAAATTGCTTGTAAAACCGATACCCCCAACAGTGCGGCTCCGACGGGGGGAAACAGCAGCACGGCGGTCGTAATCACGCCGGATGTGAAGGCACGGGGTCCCACTTCGGCGATCGCGCGATCGAGGGTTATTTCATCCTGCAAAACCTGAATAACCACGGGAAAAACTTCGACCCCGACGGTAAATCCGAGGGCTGCGACGGCGTTTCCCCCCATCAACTTTTGTAGCACTTTGATGGCGACACCGCGAATGAAGCCACTTTTCAAACCTGCGATGGTGACGGATAAAATTTTATCCAATTCTTCCCGGGCGAGTTCCTGTTCTCCCCGGCAATACGCCCCCAATACTTTGATCGATTGCAGTAAAATATTGATGCTGGCGTTGACAGCCGCACCTTCCACCCCCGCGCCACCAATTTCTCCGACGGTGGCGGCGGCATTCATGATTTCTGCGGCGAGATTGGGGTTTTCGGCGACCCAAACGGCGACATCTTGGGAGACGGGGATACTTTTAATCCCATCGACATCGATAACAACGACGGTTCCGGCGATGCCTTGATTTTCGACATTGGTGAGAATGTCGCCCCGGTAGTGGCCGGAGTTCGCCTGTTTTTCGACGTATTTGGCGGAACCCGCTTTGGCTTGAATTTCGGCGATGACTTCTCCGACTTTATCGACGTAGATATCGGGGCTGTATTTTGTGGTTCCGTCGGCGGGGATTTGATAGGCGCGAGAGTCGGAATTGTGGAGGGCGGCGTTAATGTTAAAACCGATCGCCTGCAAGTGCTCGAAGGCGAACCCGAACGCCTGGGGATTTTGGCTGATATTCCCGTCGCCTTTGTTGATCAAACCGGCTCCGGGTGTTATCATGGTTTTGGTTCCGTCCCGCACCGTTTGGGCGGCGGTGGAAACGTTTTGGGTGATGCTGGGGATCAATCCATTTAGAATGGCGTCGATTTTGTCTTTCATGGCCGGAATTGCAATGTTAATTCCAGCATATAATTTAACTCTCTCCCCGCCATCCGTGGATTTACGGAATTTTCAGGTTTTGGGATGTATCGATATTATCCGAAGTCTCTGAAAAATTTGAACCGCAGAGGCACGGAGGACACGGAGGGGGAATTCTATAGCAGTTGTCTATCTGCTGCGATACGGTCAGATCCCCCTAAATCCCCCTTGACAAGGGGGACTTTGAGTCAACCGGCGTATTGAAAATTGCCGTAGTATTGAATTACATCATACCGGATTCCTGGAGGGCTCGATTGAGAGGGTCGGAAACGTTGAGATATTCTGACCATTGCCAAAGGTAGTCCAGGTCGAGGCGTTCCCGTTGTATTTTGATTACACCCAATATATCTCGCCATTGTTTCTGGGATTCATTTTGGGCAATTTTCATCCATGCCAGCTTTTGTAAAATGGTATCTTCTGGAGTGCAAAGGTAAAAGGCTTTGTCCGGATTGTCTTCGGGGACGTACAATTGACGGCGGCTCATTTTTGATGTGGAAAAATCGTCGGTTCTGGAGATGAAAATATCGGCTTTTTCGAGGGAGTTTAAATCAATCAGGTTAAATGAACCGATTCGACCGGATATCGCATCTCTTACGGCTACATCACTGACATAAAAATCCGCTCCGAATGTTTGGATGAAGATTTCGACCTGAGAGGATTCGAGGTAGATGACCAAATCAATATCTTCGGTGAATCTGGCTTCTCCTTGCAGCGAACTGGCGACGGAACCGCCGATATAGTAGGGGATATTTAAGAGATCGAGTTTGTCGATGATTTTATAGGCGATCGCGATCGGATCTTCTATCATCAATTGCCCCCTTTCACCCAACAAGTTATTGTTGGCGTAAGTTTGAAACAGTTCTCCCCAACGTTTGCGGACGTACAATTGTTTGAAGGTTAAATTGTCGCAATTCGGGCATTGTTGCTGAATTCCCCAGCAGACTAATTTTATACCCCGTCGGATGATGCGTTGGAGAAAGGCAAGTTTTTGACCAGCGGTGAATTGGCGCGATCGCGAAAATTGCATCAATTCGGCATCGATGCTGGTGTCTTCCGATTGGGTTTTGTAATGGGTTAAATTGACGGGCGATCGCATCTTTTTCGGAAGTTTTTTGGGTGGAGATTTGAACCACAGAGACACAGAGGACACAGAGAGATTGAATGCTGAGTTGATCTCTAACAAGGAGAGGGATTGATGAAACTGATTGTTCTCAAAAATTTTGGGGGTTTGGGGGCGAGACTTTTGATTATTCCATCCCGCCGATATATTTCAACTTCCAAAGACAGCCGGAAATTAAGTTGGTGAAGATGTGGGCGACGATCGGAACCAAAAGGTTTCCCGTCACCAGGGCGCTGTACCCGAGCAGGGCGCCCACCACCGTCGCCCAGACGATGTAGGGCCACTGTTGGGAGCCGCTGAAGTGGAGCAAACCGAAGCAGATGCTCGACACGATTATCCCCACGGGATTGAGGCCGATCGCGGCAAAAATTGCCCCCCGAAATAACAGTTCTTCGCTCAAGCCGGGGAGAAGTCCCAACCAAATTAAATCCACCCACAATAGCGGCGTGAGTACCAATTTTAAATAAATGTCGGCGCTGCGACTGTAAGCCGGCCAAAGGCGGTACAGGATCGCGCTGGCTCCTGTGATGCCCAATCCGATCGCCAACCCCTGCAACAGCCCGAGTCCCGTCAATTTGACGGGGAGGATGGCAATATCACCGACAAATAATATCAGTTTGGCAACGATCAGCAACAGGAGAGCCGTTCCCCCCATCGCGACCAAAACCTGAGTGCGGGTGAAGGGTTCCAATTCCGGATTGTTGGGACTTTTTTCCACGATATTCGCCGTTTGAATGTGCAGTGCCGTGTCGCTTTAGCCAGTTCAGTTAAAATCTACAACTCCTAACTATCTTAACCCCCGACCCGCTTAATTCCTATCCCAAAGAGATGATTTAGGGAGTGTAGAGTCGGTTCAGGGAATGGATCTGGGGGCGCAGGTTGTCGGGGTCGATCCCCTGCCGCAGGGCTGCCAAAATGCCGATCGCCTCCAGATACGATCGCGCCGAGATCGCCTTGATGCCGATGGCGTCCGGTGGCGTTTCCATGCGGGTTCCGTTCTCCGCCACGGTGATAATTTTCGTGGCAGTCCCGGCAAAACTGAGAATCGCAGAACCCCCGCAGGCGGTTTCTGGAACCACCACCGCATCCACCGCATCCCCCCAAATGGCATCCGCCCCCGGTTTGTCCGCATATCGGGGGGCGCGGCTCAACCCCGCCAGGACGCAGGGGAGAAAGGTGTGGCCGATCTCCTCCGCCGCCGATCGCGGGGACAGATCCGGGTCGAGGGGGAGGGGCGAGAGGGCCGGGGCGTGGGCGCAGGGAATTTTGAACGTGCGGACAATTAAATGGCTGATGATGGCTTCCGCCCCCGCCAGGGGATCGACCCCCTGTCCGTGGCGGTACTGGGTGAGGGCGTCGCTGCCCTCGTCGTCGGGGAACCGGGCCACCACCGCGATCGCTTCGGCCCCGGCTTTGTCGATCAATTGTTGCGCCCCCCGCAGCAGGCTGTCTGGGTTGCCGATGGTGCCCCAGGATGCCCCGGACGGGGCGGTTCTCAGTTCCACGTTCAGGGGGGCGTCGGTGAGGGCGTAATCCGTCATGGCGATGCCCAAAGTGGCCCGGGCGGCGTCGGCGGCTTGCAGATGCCGCAGTCGCAGTTCCGGTTCGATCGCGCGATCGAGCAGCAACCCCACCCGGTTGCCGTGGACGGGTTGTAGGCCCCAATTTCCCGCCGCAAAGCGATCGAGAGCGTAACCCTCGACGTAGAGGGCGTTGGGTAGGGGCCAGTACAACCCGGCGCCGTTGAGGACGTTGGGATGGGTGATTAAGGTATCGCAGACCCCGGAAAGGGCGCGGGCGACGGGCAGGGCGTCCCCCGCGTAGCCCCCGATATCGGCCCCGACTCCGGTGGGGACGATCAGGACGGCGGTGTAGGGTCGGGCGGTCATTTTTGCACGGGGCGATCGCTTTCGCCGGTGGTGACGACCGCTTCGACGTGGGCGGTGTTTTTGTCGGGATCGACCCGGGTAACGGCCCAGCGCAGGGGTTCGCCCCGGGTTTCCAATTCCTCGGCGATCGCCTGATTTAATGCTTTCGGCGATTCTTGCAGGTCGATTTCGGCGGTGATAAAGTGGTGTGTCATCGGATTTCGTCTATTTCTCTGGCGTTTCTCAGGTCAAAGTCCCCCTTGTTAAGGGGGATTTAGGGGGATCGTTCGGATCTCATCCGCTCGAAAACCGCTATATATCGATATTCGTCAATTTTAGGCGGTTTGTCCGAATTGGCGATCGTAAACTTCGTTCTCTTTTTCAGTTTCGACGACGATATCGGAAAGGGGGCGGGCCACGCACAGCAGGACATATCCTTCCGCCTGCAATTCGGGACTCACGCCCATTCCTTCGCTCTGATCGACTTCCCCCGAAATCAGTTTACCCGCGCAGGTGGTGCAGACTCCGGCGTTGCAGGAATTGGGGAGGTCGAGTCCGGCTTCCTCCGCCACTTCCAGGATGAAGCGATCGGCGGGGACTTCGAGCTGGTGGGTTTGGCCTTGGTGGTGGATCTCCACCTTGTAGGTGTTGGACATGGTATTGTTCGCGAGCGTTCGATAATTTCGATTCGATAACTTTATAGTTTACCGGAGAGGCGGGCCGGATTTTTGCGATCGCCTCCGAATCAAATGGCAAACCCGTCCCGATTTTCCGAGCTACACTGGTGAAAAGTTTGTCAGGGTGGCTGTTCTCGAATTTCTGGGCCGTCGCGTCCCAGGGGTTTTCTGATGGACGGAGATCTCAGCTATACTGACAAGACGGCCGAAGTGCTTCGGGACGTTGCCCGCCAGCGGATTCCCGCAGGCGGTTCGTCGGCAACTTGCCGATCGCTTCCGATACCCCGAAGCAAAGCGATCGGCCCGGCAGATTTGACCCTCGATCCCCTCGATTGCGCCACCATTCTCACGCTCACCCGGGCATTTTCGCCCCATTTTTTCGCTGTCAAGCTACGGAAATTAGGTCCGAACCGAACACATGAATCGATTTGATAGTCAACTTTGGAGACGATTTCTCGCGATCGCCCAACCGTTTTTTTATCCCCTTGTCCCCAACGGTGGTAAAACCTTTTTATTGCTAATGCTACTGTTGCTGATTTTCTTATTTGCGGTAGCCTTCGTATTGGTGGCGGCTGTCACATTAGGAAGTCAGTTATTATTTCCCGAATTTTTTAACGGTATCGCGCCCGGTTTGTTGGGAGCTGTGCAGGCAGTGATTAACTCCCCCTATATGATCGTCGTGATTCTGATGCTCATCATCCCAATTCTGGGATTTTACGCCTGTCGCAATCAACTCTCAGACCGATGGAAACCGTGGGTGTTTTTGAGCGTCCTCCTGTTTATTTCAATTTCGGTCAGCGGATTGAATGTGATTATCAGCTATGTCGGCAACTTTTTCACGACGGCTTTGGCGGAGAGAAATGAAGATCAATTTTGGCGATTTCTCTATGTTTATGCCGGGGTGTTTGTCGTGGGAACGCCCATTGTCGTTCTGTACGGTTATACCCGCGATCGCATGGGTAACTTTTGGCGAAAGTGGCTGACGGGTCGCTTTTTAGATGACTATTTTAGCGATCGCTCTTACTATCAAATCGACGCCGAAAAGTCCGTCGATAACCCCGACCAGCGAATTTCTGAAGATATTAAAGCCTTCACCATTACGAGTCTGCGGTTTTTGCTGATCCTGTTGGGGGCAGTGATTGATGTTATTTCATTTACCGGGATTCTGTGGTCAATCTCCAAACAACTATCGGTTTTTCTCCTCGTTTACGCCGTTTTCGGAACGGCCATAACGGTCGTATTGGGACGGAGACTGATCCCCCTGAATTTCAACCAACTGAGAAAGGAAGCGGATTTTCGTTACGGTTTGGTTCACGTTCGAGACAATGCCGAATCCATCGCCTTTTACCAGGGAGAGGAACGCGAGAATCGACAAATTGGACAGCGATTTCTGGCGGCATTTAACAACTTTAACTTGCTGATCGGCTGGCAACGAAATGTGGATTTTTTCACCACAGGCTATCGCTACCTCGTGATTATTTTGCCATCGCTGATCATGGCTCCGATTTATTTCGCCGGAGAGATCCAATATGGGGATATTACCCAAGCCAATTTTGCCTTCGGTCAAGTTTTGGGGGCGTTTTCAGTCGTCGTCAGTCAAATTGAGCCCCTGAGTGCATTTGCAGCGGGAATCAACCGTCTGTCCGGGTTCTCGGAAGTGTTGGAGAAGGGCGATCGCGACAAGTCGGGCGATCGCATCGACATGAAGATTGATTCCCCCCTCGCCCTCCAACATCTCACCCTGGAAACCCCCAATTATCAAAAGACATTGGTTCGGGATTTATCCCTGCAATTGAAACCGAGTCGGGGGCTATTGATCGTCGGACAAAGTGGCGTCGGCAAAAGTTCGTTATTGCGGGCGATCGCCGGATTGTGGCGGTCGGGAACCGGGGTTTTGGTGCGCCCCGAACTGAGCGAAATGCTGTTCCTCCCCCAGCGTCCCTACATGATTTTGGGAACGTTGCGAGAACAGTTATTATACCCCCACGCCAACCGTCAGGTCGATGAAAAAGAATTGCGGGAGGTGCTAAAATTGGTGAATCTCACCGACCTCCCCGATCGCGTCGGCGGCTTCGATATCGAACGAGATTGGGCGAATATTTTGTCCCTCGGCGAACAGCAGCGCCTCGCCTTCGGGCGTCTGTTGATTGCCCGACCCCGCTACGCCATCCTCGACGAGGCGACGAGCGCCCTCGACATCAAAAATGAGGAATTGCTCTATCGGAAGCTCAACGAGATGGAAACCACCTACGTCAGCGTCGGACACCGCATGAGTTTGTTGCGATACCACCACCAAGTTTTGGAGTTGATGGGAGCCGAAAAGTGGCGCCTGCTTGCCGCGGAAGAATACGAAGCCGACGTCAGCTCATTTGCATAGCGCCAAACTCCGGCTATTCCGACTCGTAAAAGCGACAGTTCTCGCACGGACCGGCCGGATTGACGGCGCAGCGGACGAGTTCCGATCGCGCGTTGAAGCGACAACTGGCGTCGCCGATCACCCAATGTCCGTTGACGAGGCTTTTCTCGTCGGGCCGCTCTGCGGACTTGACGTAGAGAGAAATTTTCGACAGGCGATAACGGCCGGATTTTAAGTGGTAGCGGTGACGCCGCTCCAAAACGGTGTAAGTTTGACCCTTTAGATCCAAATAATGGCCGGGTTGGGGCATCCAATCAAACGACACATTTCCGAGGGACTTGCGCGGGTGGGTCACGATCACTTCGGTGGGCAACGAATCTGGCTCCATTAATCTTCCCCAAGATGAAACACCAATCAAATTTTATCCCATTTAATCGCCCCCATCCAAATTCGGACAAGTCACGGAACGATCGCCCGTCCGGGTGGTGCGATCGCTATAAAAAGCTACGATTCAATGATTTCGAGAGCGCCGGTATTCGGTCAATGATATGATAGGCGGCTAATTGATCGGCCACACTTTGCCAGCGATCGCCGTCGATTTCTCCCAAATCATCGGGGTTCAAGTCGCCCAAAACATAGGGTTCAACTCGTTCTAAAGACCGAATTTGGTAGTCCAAATTGTGATATTTTCCGCCCGGTTCTGCATAATAATCGACGATAATTTTCGCCGCTTCTATCCGGTCTTGAAACGCCATTTTCCACCCCGAAAATGTAGCCTGCAAAAATCGTCGCACGGTTTCCGGTTCCGTTTCCAGCAGTTTTTCGTGGGCAAAAATCACCTGGACATAGGTATCGTAGCCGTAATCGCCGAATTTCAAAACGTCGGGCGCGATGCCCGTTCGCGCGGCAAATCCGATGGGTTCGTCCACCGCATAACATTGCACGGCATCCAAATCCCCACTCCGGAGGCGATCGTATTTTTCATCCTCAGAAACCGGGACAATTTCGATCTGCCCGGGTTCGATGTGGCTGCAGTCCATCGCCCATTTCATCACCTCGGCCGTTGCCCCGTGCATCCCCACCCGCCCGCCGATCAAATCCCGCAGGCGGCGGATGTGGCGGTCCGGCATCGACATCAACCCCAGCGGCGAGTTCTGAAACATCGCAGCGATCGCCACAATCGGCTTTCCCGAAGCCTGGGCCTTCAAAATAACATCCTGTTCCGCACAGGCGATCGTCCGCGGGTCTGCCACCACGCGATCGGTCGCGGAAACCCCCGGTTTCCCAGGGCGAATTTCCACCGCCAACCCCTGTTTTTGGTACAGATCGTAATAGTCCGCCAACAACACTCCCGCAAATTGGACGTTATATTTCCAGTCCAACTGCATGACAATCTTTTCGGGGTTGAAAGGAGACTCGATGCCGGCAAAAGCGGGCTGAATTCTCCGACTCTCCGCCAATCCGGAGAGTCCCAAACAACCGGCAATGTAAAGAAAATGGCGACGTTTCATCAGTCAAAATTTTAACTTATTGAGAACGGGCAATTTTTGGCGGGCGCCCCATCAACCCCGTCATCAGTCGCAATGCCAGATGGCGGAACGATCGCACCTTTCGCAATCCCCACAACCCCCAGCGGCGGACGACGACTTTCGGCAACCAACTCCCGGAAAACGTCCGATCCAGAAAATCCGTCAAACCGAGAACCACCAGATTTTCCCGCTGTCGCCAGCGTTCGTATCGCTTCAGAACCCGGAGGTCGCCGATGTCTTCCCCCGCTTGGAAAGCCGTCTGCAGGATTTCGGCGATCGCCCCGGCGTCCCGGATTCCCATGTTCAAACCCTGGCCCCCGACGGGGTGGCAGCAGTGGGCCGCGTCACCCACCAACGCTAACCGGGGATTAACGTAGCGATCGCTCTGCATCAACTGTACCGGAAAAACGGCGCGATCGCCGAGCAGTTGCAACCGCCCCAACAGCCCCCCGGTGCGATATTCGAGCAATTTCAAAAATTCCGCCTCGTCCATCGCCTGCAACTCCCGGGCCTGGGCGTGGGGCGCCGTGAGCACCACCTGGCAGCGATTTCCCGGCAGCGGCAGCACCCCCATCGGTCCGGTGGGCCAAAATCGCTCGAAGGCAACGTTGTCGTGGTGCTTTTCGGTTTGGATGGTAAACGCGACGCAGGACTGCCAGTATTTCCAGCCGTGGGTGCCGATGCCGGCGGCTTGGCGAAGTTGGGATTTCGACCCGTCGGCGGCGACCACCACCCGGGTGCGGAGCGTCCGAATTTCCCCGTCCATTTCGATCTCGAGTTCGGCGCAATTGTCGCGATAACGGGCTTCGAGCATTTTTCCCGGACACAGCCAGCGGACGTTGTCGCACCCGTCGAGAAACTCGTGCATCGCCGTCAGGATGACCGAATGTTCCCCGACGTAGCCCAACGCCTCGGTGCCCAAATCCTGCGGGCGGAACTCCACCACGCCGGGATGGTCGCCGTCGCTGAGGCTGATCTGGTAAAAGGTCGTAATTTTGGGTACGATGCCGCCCCAAACCCCGATTCCGTCCAGGATGCGCCCCGTCTGCAACGTCAGGGCGTAGGCCTGCCGTCGGTTCGCCGCCATCGCTTTCGGTTGCGGTTCGACGAGGGCGACCCGCAGCCCTGAATCTTTCAAACCGCAGGCGAGAGTTGCCCCCACGATGCCGCCGCCGACGATCGCCACGTCGCAATCGAATTGGCGATCGGGCCGGACTCCGATTGAAGATGTTGCTTGTAATTGCCGCTCTGACATGGATGGATAGAAAGGATAATAAATCCGTTTTCAGAAATTCGATCGATCATAATTGTGACACCGAAGCCGAAAATTCGCAGGGCCTCTCGCTGCATAACTCCACCCCGGGCCTCCTAATTGCCAAATGAGGGGTCAAACCCCCCGCACACTCACCGCTATCTACACCCGAAGGAGAAACCCGATGACATCCAAAAGCGATCGTAACTTCAAAGGATTCGGACAACCCCCCAAGGCCCGCCCGGATCTGACCGGACGGGGCCGCCCCGGCCAACAAACCGACACCAGCAGCTATTTGTGGTCAAATCCCGGCGATCGCCGGGATGACCGACAATTTCCCCACCGGCGACATTAAAACCCGCCGCACCTCTGACCCCCATCTGCATCTGAAGGAGAAACCCAATGGAATCTAACACCGATCGCAACCATAATCCCAAAGGTATCGAACCGTCCGCCAAGGCTCGTCCCGACCTGACCGGACAGGGCCGCCCCGGCCAACAAACCGACACCAGCAGCTATTTGTGGTCAAATCCCGGCGATCGCCGGAATGACCGACAATTTCCCCACCGGCGGCATTAGAACCCGCCGAACCTCCCATCTATGCAGCCGCGGCCTGACTTAAATTGTCGCCGGGGCAGGTGTCGGGTCGAAAGCGACACTTTTCAATCAAACATTTGGTGATATTTCCGGGGGCGCGATCGCGCCCCCGCTTTCAATTTCGCCCCCCTACATAATCCCCGGCTGCCTTTCCTATAACAACAGTGGAACGACGTCGGCAACCCCGGCCGTGCAGAGATGAAAAAGTCAATCCTCAAAAAAATCCTGGAAGTGACCGTCTGGATTGCAGCCGAAATTCTCCTCAATTTGTTGGGACTCGACGATCTGGCCGATTATGGAGAGTATTTATTTTCACCCCAGGTTTTCGTCATCTCAAATCCGGTCATTTTTATCAGTTATGACCCCTGCGATCGGTGATCGTCGCGATCGCCCCATTTCCGTGAGAATGGGTCGATGTCCGCTGTCCCGAATGTCGGTCGGGCATTCAAAAGCGTGGTAGCTTAACAAGAGTGTGAAACTGCCCGCGACAGCGCACCGATCGCGAGTCCGAAACTCCGGACGGGAAACCATCAATTTTGTAGAGGTTGACACGAAGAAAGGGGGAAATCATAATGAAGCGTTTTGGATTGACTATTTTTCTGATGGCGGGCTTTGTGCTCGGCACCGTCGGCAACCCCATCGTCGCCCAGGACACGCGGTTCACTTCCACCCCGAACGCCGATTCCCGGCTCGACCCCATCCGTTTTAATGCCCCGGATCTGACGGGGGAGGGGCGCCCGACCGAAGGACACACGGATACCGCCACCCGGGGAAGCTGCAAGATTTCAGCCAAAGAAGTTTCGCCTCTGATGCCGCCCTCCCATCTCGGATTGACCGACGCGGGACGCCCGACGTTTTGGTTCTCGATTCCTTACGGCGAGGAAGAATTCGATACGTTGAATTTTACGTTGATGGAGATTCACGAACAGGGTTCGGTGGCGATCGTCTACGAAAAAATGATCGAAGCCCCGACTACTTTGCCGGGGGTGATCGGCATTTCTCTGCCTGTGGATGTCCCGGAATTGGAAGTGGGAAAAACTTACGATTGGTCTTTGGATCTCTATTGTATCGATCCGATGGCGACGGATCTCGGCGGCCAGCCCAATGCGACGATCGCGGGCGGTATTATCCGCCGAGAGGTTCCATCCGACCTGAAACGGGCTCTCGAAGCGGCGACGACTGCCAGGGAACGGGCGATCGCCTATGCCGAGCACGGTTTCTGGTACGATACCCTCACCATCCTCGCCGATCTCAACCGCAGCAATCCCGGCGATACTACCCTCGTCGCCGATTGGAACAGTTTGCTCTCGGATGTGGAACTCGCCGACATCGCCGCCGAACCGATCGTCGAGTGTTGTTTTGTGGAAGAAGACGACTGATACCGTGCGGGTTTGTTGAAATTGTCACGTCAAAATAACAAATCGATAGCAGCAGGGGGCGATCGCATCCATCAATGGGCCGACGCTCTTTTTTTATGGCTCCCTAAATCTGGGTTCCGGCATTTCTTTGTATGGCGGTCAGTTCGCGTCACGTTCGCACCCGTCATGGGTTTGGGAATTCAGTCCGCTCCTGACCGACTCTCGTCGTGCCGTGGCGACCCGCTATCGGGGATGGCGGTTGCAATATCGGCGATCGCCACAATCCCCCCGCTGTAGCACGTTTATGCTACTGCAAAACTGTGACTGTGCAATCCACTGATTTGGGATTATTCTGGTGATATTAGAACTCTGCATCTACCGGCAATAAGTCGTTTCCAGAAATTCCAACTGAACGATTTTATGCCGCCACTTGTACGAAACAAACGGACAATTTTGGGGAGATTTAAACAGTCAATACTTCCCGAATAGTCAATTAATGGAAAGATATTTTTCTCCCGATCGCCCACAAATAATTCACACAAATTTCCAGAAAATTATGGGCGGAAATGGGCGAAAAAAATGGCTGCAAAATCTGGAGTTACAGAGACAAAGGAGAATGGTATGGATTCTTTAGACAAGGATATTTTGGAAACATCCGAATTTGAAACACTTCGCACCGCATCAGATTCCGACACCACCGAGCGCCACCGCGACCATCCCGGCGATGGGATAGCCGAAAGCGAAACCCCCCCGGAGGTCGCCGAATATGCCCGGAATCAAGTGATCGTCAAATTCAAGTCCGATGCCGATTCCGGCGATCGCAACGACATTCTCAACGATCTGGGTGGAGAAGTGGTCGAAACCACCCAAAATTTGGGCATTCAACTGTGGCAAATTGAGGGCGGTGTCGAAAGTGCCATCGCCGCCTACGAAAACCACCCGGCGATCGAATATATCGAACCCAACTACATCGTCAACATCAATTCCACCATCCCCAACGACCCGGAATTTTCCCAACTGTGGGGACTGCACAACACCGGACAGACCGGGGGCACCCCCGACGCGGACATCGACGCCCCCGAAGCCTGGGACGTGCAAACCGGCAAT
>NZ_JAYFER010000665.1:0-9581 GCF_055795065.1 Lyngbya sp. CCY1209 | reverse complement strand
TTTTCATGATTCAATTATATACATGATTCAATTATATATAGGTGGGAGCAACCGTCCCCGGTTGCAGCCGCTTCTGGGTGGGGGATTTTCATGATTCAATTATATACATGATTCAATTATATATAGGTGGGAGCAACCGTCCCCGGTTGCGGCTGATTCTGGGTGGGCAAGCGCAGAGGCTTGCCCCTACCCGTTTTTTTTCTGATTCTGATGGTTCCCCCGGGCAAGCGCAGAGGCTTGCCCCTACGGATTTTTCCTGAAATTGAGGATATTTTCTGCCGTGATGTCCGGCCGTTCCAGGTGGGGAACGTGACCGCAATTTTCGATCCAGATCAGTTTTGAATCGTCGATCGCGTCCCGAAATTTTTCGGCATCTTTCGTGCCCAAAATGCGGTCGTTTCTGCCCCACAAAATTAACGTGGGCTGCCGAATTTCCGAGAGGCGATCGCGGAAAGAACCGTAGCCGCCGCTTTTGGTAAAACTCGCCAGAGCCCGGTTCCAATTCGGCGAATCCAAGTGCCACGCCGCGCAGATGCGGGCATCTTCGGAGGCGAAAGTTTTGTCGAAATAGGCGTTCTCGCTGATGCTCTGGCGGACTTTGGGATGGCGGAGAAATTCGGTGGCAAAATAGTCCAAAGGGGGAAACAAAAACTTTCCGGCGATCGGTCCGCGGCTGATCCCGGCGCTGTCGAGCAACACCAGAGATTTCACCGCTTCGGGATAATTGAGGGTAAAATCGATCGCCGTGGCGCCGCCCATCGAAGCCCCGACCAAAATCATCGGTTTGGCGATCGCGCATTCCCAAAACCCCCGCAGGTGGGCGAGAATGGTGGCGGGGCTGATGGATAAATCCGGCGATCGCTCCGTAAACCCGAACCCCAACAAATCCACCGCCCAGGTTTCATTCTGGGTTGCCAACAGCGGCAGCAACCGGCGAAACTCCAATACCGAACTGTCGAAACCGTGAATCAACAAAATCGGGTCGCCCCCCGCCCCCCGGCGGACGAAGGTGGTGAGCACGGGGGTTTCCCGCAGGGAGGTGGGGACGGGTTTGGCTTCGATAGCCTCAGCCAGGGCGACGGACGTCGATTCGGTGAGGGATGGGGACAGGGGGGGCAAACAGTTGGGAAACATCGGAAGCGATCGCAATAACTTCACCCATTTAACCGCAAACCCCGAACCGTTGACTACAAACCGGCGTGGTACAATTCTCCGTAAAGTTGTAAATATACAGCCACGAGTTTTCAGTTCGCCCGGGTCGGCTCTGTGCCCCATATCTTCGGCGCTCCAAACCCTATACTATAGACAACCTGTAAGATTATCCTGTTCTTGCCATGCTCAAAGCTCTGCTGGGCGATCCCAATGCCCGCAAACTCAAAAAATATCAACCCCTGGTGACGGATGTAAACGTCCTGGAAGAAGAGATGCGATCGCTCTCCGACGAAGAGCTCAAGGCCAAGACAGGAGAGTTCCAGCAAATCTTAGCAAAAGCCAAAAACCGGGAAGAACGACTCCAAATCCTGGACGAAATCCTTCCCCAAGCCTTCGCCGTCGTCCGGGAAGCCTCGACGCGGGTGCTGGGGATGCGGCACTTCGACGTCCAGGTTCTCGGCGGCATGATCCTCCACAGCGGCGAAATTGCTGAGATGAAAACCGGGGAAGGAAAAACCCTGGTGTCCACCCTCCCCGCCTACCTCAACGCTTTGTCCGGGGAAGGCGTCCACATCATCACCGTCAACGACTACCTGGCCCGCCGAGACGCGGAATGGATGGGACAGGTGCACCGGTTTTTGGGCTTGAGCGTCGGACTCATCCAGCAGGGCATGGGACCGGAAGAACGGAAGAAAAACTACCGCTGCGATATCACCTACGCCACCAACAGCGAGGTGGGATTCGACTACCTGCGGGACAACATGGCGACCTCGATGGAGGAGGTGGTGCAGCGGCCGTTCAATTTCTGCATCATCGACGAGGTGGACTCGGTTCTGATCGACGAAGCCCGGACGCCGCTGATCATCTCCGGCCAGGTGGAACGGCCGAGCGAAAAGTACATCCGCGCCGCCGAAGTGGCCCGGGCTTTGAATAAAGAAGAAGACCACTACGAAACCGACGAGAAAGCCCGCAACGTGCTGCTGACGGACGAGGGATTCGCGGCGGCCGAGGAGTTGTTGGGGGTGACGGACCTCTACGACCCCAACGACCCCTGGGCGCACTTCGTATTTAACGCCCTGAAGGCGAAGGAACTGTTTATAAAAGATGTCAACTACATCGTCCGCGATGGGGAAGTGGTGATCGTGGACGAGTTCACCGGGCGGGTGATGCCGGGGCGGCGCTGGAGTGACGGATTGCACCAGGCGATCGAGGCCAAAGAGGGACTCGAGATCCAGCCCGAAACCCAGACGTTGGCGACCATCACCTACCAAAACTTCTTTTTGCTGTACCCGAAACTCTCCGGGATGACGGGGACGGCGAAGACGGAAGAGGTCGAATTTGAAAGAATTTACAACCTGCGGGTGACGGTGGTGCCGACCAACCGCCCCACGGGTCGGGCAGACCTGTCCGATGTGGTGTACAAGACGGAGCGGGGGAAATGGATCTCCATCGCCCAGGAGTGCGCGGAAATGCACCAGATGGGCCGTCCGGTACTGGTGGGGACGACCAGCGTCGAAAAGTCGGAGGTACTCGCGAGTCTGTTGTCCCAGCAGCAGGTGCCCCACAACCTCCTCAATGCCAAGCCGGAAAATGTGGAGCGAGAGTCGGAGATCGTCGCCCAGGCGGGACGCAAGGGCGCCGTCACCATCGCCACCAACATGGCGGGACGGGGGACGGATATCATCCTCGGCGGGAACGCCGACTACATGGCGCGGTTGAAGCTGCGGGAATATTTCATGCCCCGGATTGTGAAGCCGGAGGACGAGCGGGAATTGGCGATACCTCAGATCCCGGGCGCGTCCCGGCGCGGCAAGCCGCAGGGGTTTAGCCCGTCGGGTCAGAAGCCGAAATCGTGGAAGGTGTCTTCGAGCATTTTCCCCACGGAGTTATCGAAGGGGACCGAACAGAAGCTGCGGGATGCGGTGGATTTTGCGGTGTCGATGTACGGGGAGCGGAGTTTGCCGGAACTGCGGGCTGAGGATATTTTGGCGGTGGCTGCGGAGAAGGCGCCGACGACAGACCCGGTGGTGCAGCGGATGCGGGAGGTTTACCAGGCGATCGTGGCCGAGTATGAAGGGTTTACCTCGAGGGAACACGAGGAGGTTGTGTCCCTGGGGGGTTTGCACGTCATTGGCACGGAGCGCCACGAGTCCCGCCGCATCGACAACCAGTTGCGGGGACGGGCCGGACGGCAGGGGGACCCGGGATCGACGCGGTTCTTCCTGAGTCTGGAGGATAACTTGCTGCGGATCTTCGGCGGGGAACGGGTCGCCGGGATGATGACCATGTTCCAGGTGGAAGAGGATATGCCCATCGAGTCGAAGTTGCTGACGCGATCGCTCGAAAATGCCCAGAAAAAGGTGGAAACCTACTACTACGACATCCGGAAGCAGGTGTTCGAGTACGACGAGGTGATGAACAACCAGCGCCGCGCTATCTACGCCGAACGCCGCCGGGTTTTGGAGGGGCAGGATCTCAAGGAACAGGTGATCAAGTACGGCGAACAGACGATGGACGACATCGTGGAGGCCTACATCAACCCGGATCTGCCCTCGGAAGAGTGGAACCTCGATACCCTGGTCGAAAAGGCGAAGGAGTTCGTCTACTTGTTGCAGGATCTGATGCCGGAACAACTGTTCGACATGACCGTTGAGGAGATCAAAACGTTCCTGCACGAACAACTCCGCAACGCCTACGACATCAAAGAAGCCCAGGTGAACCAGATCCGCCCCGGACTGATGCGGGATGCGGAGCGGTTCTTCATCTTGCAGCAAATTGACTCCCTGTGGCGGGAACACTTGCAGCAGATGGATGCCCTGCGGGAGTCGGTGGGACTGCGGGGGTACGGCCAGAAAGATCCCCTGATCGAGTACAAGCGGGAGGGCTACGAACTGTTCCTGGACATGATGACGGATATCCGCCGCAACGTGATTTACTCGATGTTCCAGTTCCAGCCCCAGCCGGCGGTGGCTTAGGAAAAAAAGGCTTGACAATCTGCCAAAATCGGCTATAGTGATTGGCAAGTGTGAGGAGTGAGGTCTTAAGGAAGAGGTGCTTGGGGTCGAAACTCGGCCAGACTCCCAGGCGCCTTTTCCATTTTTAGAGTCCCGTGCGCGGGAGTTGGGAGTCGGGAGTCGAGAATCGGGAGTCGGGAGTCGGGAAAATGACGACCCACCCCATCGAAATTGAAGTTTTGCACAATTTGTCTGTCAAGTCGGCATCTCGAAACTGCTAAAATTTGGGATTTCGGAACCACCGGCGCAGGTTGTCCCGCCACAGACTCGGACGATCGCCGGGACGGATTTCGGTATTGACGACGGAGAGCAGGAAGGGAACGCCGCCCACCCGCGCCGCCATGAGGACGTGGAGGGCGATCGCGACGATCATCGCCGTCCAGGAGATCAGGTGAATATTGTACCAAATGTGATGGACTTCCCCCGCCGGAAGCCAGTTTTCGTCCTGGAATTTGCCGGAAATGACGGCGAGGGCGAGGGCGGCGAGGGCGAGGGTGTTGGCGAGGCGGTGCAGGGTGTACCACCAGATCGGGCGCCCCACCTGTTTGAGATGTTGCGGGGAGTCGGCTTGGATGAGGCGCTTTTGTCCCCGGCGCAGGCTGTAGTAGGCAAAGGCGATCGCGATAAAGAATAGGAAAAATCCGAAGGTGCCGTGGATGTCGATGAGGCTGCGATATTCCCGGTTCAACAAGAAAGAACCGAAACGGCCGTCGTAGCTCTCGTAGACGAGGTAGCCGGTGATGAGGGACCCCATAACGAAAAGGGCGCTGAAGCCGTGTAACAGGCGAAATAGCAGGGGCTGGTACGGTTTTGAGCGAGCCATGACAGTTGCTTTTTGCAGATATTTCTCAATAGTATATCCCCAAAATGGCGGATTTTTCAACCGGGGCGATCGGCGATCGTTCTTCTGCAATTCCCCCTGTCATTTTGGGCAAAAAAGCGGTATCATAGAAAAGAAAAAGCCATTCCAAAGGGGTGAGTTCTGTGGTTGGCTCGGACGATGAAATATGGGTAAATGTGAGGGTTAATCGGAAGCTGTGGCGACAGTTTCAGGAGCGATGCACGGCGGCGGACGCGATGCCGTCGGAGGTGTTAGTGGCATTGCTCGAAACCTATCTAGCCGCCCCGAGCTGCAACGGAGCGATCGCCCCCCCTGCCCCCTCAGACGATCACGGCGATCGCCACATCCGGAAGGTTGTTGCAGATTATTTGCAGCAAAATTTGGAATCCCAAGTGGTCGAAATTATGGAGCGACATTTATCGCCGCCGCCCGGGGAACGGCCGACCCAATCTTTCGCACCGCCGGACCCACCGCGATCGCGCCCCCCCAATTCCGAGTTGAAAAGCGCCCGAGAATTGGCCGAAATTTTGGGCGTTTCCCCCCCCTACATCACCACCTTGAACCGCCTCGGGGAACTGCACAAACGGGGATGGAAAGATTCGGGAGTGCGCCGGGGAAAAACCATCCTCTATCAGCGGATTTCCCCATCTTGAAAGGGGTGACAATAAGAATTTGAGTCAAAATAGAGAGCGTCAACTCGTCCGAAACTGAACATGGCAACTTACGATTGGATCGTGGTGGGGGCCGGAATTACCGGCGCTTCCCTCAGCTACGAACTCGCCCAAACCGGATTTTCCGTCCTGCTCATCGATCGCTTCCCCACCCCGGACAACGCCACCCGCTACAGTTACGGCGGAGTCGGATACTGGGCCGGCCACACCGATCTGACCCGCGAGTTGTGTCGGGAAGGGAAGGAGCGCCACCTGGTTTTGTCGGAACAGTTGGGCGTCGATACCCAATTTCGGGAAGTCGATCTGGTGCTGACGGTGCCGCGCGATCGCGATCCGGAAGCGGTTGCGGCCCACTATCCCCCCTTCGTCACCCCCCTGCGGCGGGTGGACGTCCGAGAAGCCTGCGAGTTGGAACCCCTATTGAACCCGGATGCGATCGCCGGAGCTTTCACCGTCCGCCACGGGCACATCTGCCCGGAAGCCCTCAACCGGGGCTACTGCTCGGCGTTTCAACGGCTGGGGGGAACCTTCCAAACCGCGATCGTCTCCAACCTGACTCGGGAAGGAAACCGCATCACCGGAGTCGTCGCCGACGGGGAAACTTGCCCCGCCGCCAACGTCGCCATCTGTGCGGGGGGGATCAGCCGGGAACTGCTGAAAACGGCGGGAATCCCCCTGAGACTGCATTTCACCCACACCGAAGTTTTGGAAACGCCACCGGTGGACGTGAAATTGCGGAGCATCGTCATGTCGGCGGAGATGGAACGGTTCAGCCTGGAGGCGACGGCGACGAAACCGGAATTGGAGAAACTGTGGGACGAACCCGGAAACGAACTGGCGCCCTATATTATCGATACCAGCGCGGTGCAGCTTTTGGACGGGCGGGTGAGGATGGGCCAGCCGTCGCGGACCTTGAGCGATCCCTGCGCGGCGGTGAGTGCCGCGGAAAGCACCGCGACGATCCGAAGTGCGATCGCCCAAATTTTGCCCGACCTGGCCGATTTGCCCGCCACCTGGCACCATTGTCTGGTGGCGTTCACGGCGGACGGTTTGCCCTTGGTGGGGGCGATCCCCGAGTTTGAAGGCGTCCACATTTTCTCGGGATTCAGCAATCCGCTGGTGTTCGTCCCCCCCCTGGCGCGGCGGTACGCCCGATATGTGGCGGGGGAACCGGATGCGATCGTCGAGCAATTGTCGCCGCGGCGGTTGTGAGAATTGATTCCGAATCTATTCAAATTTGCCCGGTTGGAAATTGGCATTCAACCAAATGTTGGCGATTTCTTCGATGCGCCCCGACTCCGACAATTCCAGGATGGCGACGTTTAACTTCTGCCTCAGAGGGCTATTTGGGGGGAGGGCGAATCCGTAGGCTTCGATGGTGATCTTAAAATTCGCAAATTTCAAATCCAACTCCGGGTTTTGATTGAGATAATATTGGAGGGCGGGTTTGTCGAAGACAACCCCCTCAACTTGCCCTTCTTCCAAGAGGCTGACGGCTTCTTGCAGGGATTTTGTTTTGCGTAGATTCGCCCCGTAGTCAGTTGCCCATTTGGCTCCGGTGGTATCGACGACGGCGGCGATCGCGGTATTTTGCAGGTCTTCCGGGCGGGTAAATTTTTCGCTGCTGATATCGGAAAAAGAGAGGGTAAAAGCAGTTGCTAACCCCGCCGTCAGAGAGGAAGCCGTCAGCATGGTGACGATCATCCAAATTCCGGCGATCGCCCGCCCGACGGGGGTGACAGGGGTATAGTCGCCGTAACCCACGGTCGTCAGCGTCACCAGGGCACACCACATCCCGTTTCCCACCCCCCGCCGGTAGGATTTCGGGAATTGTTCGCTGTTGCGATCGCGCTCGGCCAACCACAGCAGATTTCCGACGATAAAGAGTAAAATCATCAGTACGACAATTGATGACAAAACGGCGATGGTAAAAAAAGGCCTGATTTTTTGCCATAAACTGGTCGATGTATTTTCGGTTAAAATCGCGATTTCTGCCAGGTAAAATGCCTGGGTAAATGCCACCTCTTCGGCGCGATCTGCGGTGATGCTGATGGAACCGATCGCCAGATCTAAATTCCCATTCTGCAAGTTTGTTAGACTTTCGGAAACGGTTTTTTGCTCGATGAGTTGATATTCCAAGTTCTCCATTTGGGCGATATCCTGCCAAATGTCGATGCTGATTCCTTTAATTGTCGAATCTTCGACGATCACAAATGGTGCGCTGCCCGCAACTCCCACGCGCAGGGACTGAGCCGGCGCGGGTTCCTGAAAGCTGAAAGAACCGGCGATCGCCACGTTTACCAAAACCAAAATTTTTCTCAATCGCAACTTTAAAAACATGGATATTCTGTTTTTACAAACCGCACAATTATAACATTTAAATGGATGGACTCAATGGCCAGTTAGACTCTTGTTTCCCGACTTCTCCCCTCCGTATTTTCTCGGCTATTTGATCCGATCGGGGACGCCAGACACAGCGCCCTACGAAGGTGGGGGGTTAACGTTTATTTTTTCCGGTGTTAGGATTGACCTACGGGTTGGGAATGGCATCATGGCAAACCGAACGGTTTTGGGTGTATCGATCGCGATCGCGCTGGCGGCGGGGGGAGGCGCCCTCTGGGTGGAACTGCAACAGCGGGAGGCGATCGAGGAAGCCGAGGCGTTGGCGGCATCGGCGGGAACGGTGGAAACCCTGTCCGACTACGACAGCCTTTCGACGGCTTCCGACTACCTGGAAGCGGCGATCGCACGCCTCGAAAATGCGCCGACATTTCCCGGACAGTCGGAGTTGGAAGAACTGACGGTTCTGCGATCGCAGTTGCAGGCGGTGGAACGGAAGCGGGAACCCGAAAAAAAAGCCCGGGAACAGTTCGAGGATGCCACCAAACGGGCGATGTCCGCTGCGGAATTGGTGCAGAACCCGCCCCACCCCCCGCAGGTTTGGGAAGAGGCGGAACGGCAGTGGCGGCAGGCGATCGCCCAGTTGGAGGGCATTCCGGAGGGCACCGCCACCTTTTCGGATGCTCAGGGGAAATTGACAGGATATCGGGAAAATCTGGCGGTGGTGAGCCGATATGCGGCGCGATCGCGGCAGGCCGTGGAACTGAACAATCGCGGCATGGAACAAATCAAATCGGGGGATTATACCGGGGCGATCGCGACTTTAAATCGGGCGATCGAACTCAATCCCGCCCTCGTCCAAGCCTACCTGAATCGGGGCTTCGCCTACGCCGCCACGGACAGCCACCAGTCCGCCCTCGCCAATTATAATATGGCAATTCAGGTGGATTCGTCAAGCCCCGACGCCTACTATTTTCGCGGGGAAGAACACCTGCAATTGGGCAACTACCAAGATGCGTTGACGGATTACAATAAGGCGATCGAACTCGACCCAGACCGGGCTAACGCCTATTTAGATCGGGGGTTCATTTACTACGAACTCGACAACCCCAAAAAGGCGGCGGACGACTTCACCAAAGCGGCGGAACTGTTGGAGGACAGCGGCGAACCCGCCACCCGAGAATTGGCGTTAAATCTCGCCCGAGATATCCGGGCGACGTTGGCACCGGAACCCGCCGAAAGCGAACCGTCTGCGGCCGCATCCCCCACATCCGAAGAAGAAATGGAGGAAGACGAACCCGAGACGATTATTATTTACCGCCAACAGCGGGTCAAACCCAGCTATCGCAGCCGTTCGAGAGGTCGCCGGGGTCGGCGGTAATCGGGGTGTGGGGTGTGGGGTGTGGGGAGGGAAGAGAAGAGAGAAGAGAGAAAAGAGAAGAGAGGAGAGAGAAAAGAGAACTTCTTCACTGCTGATATCAGATCCGGTTTTTTGACCGCAAAACCTTCCCAATCATCTTCAGATGATTTGAGCTGTTAGCTTGGGAATTGATTCCCAAGCGG
>NZ_JAYFER010000664.1:0-12033 GCF_055795065.1 Lyngbya sp. CCY1209 | reverse complement strand
TGTCTTGCTCTCTGCGAGACAGAGTAACAGGTTAGGGCTAGAAAGCCCCGTCGCTGTCTTCGCGGGGATTGGTTACTCGGCCTTTCAACTGCAAAAATTTGTTCGTCTCCTCAATCTACCCGATCGCCGATTATGAACGCCAGGTGCATTTTAGTCATCGACGACGAAGAACCGATTCTCGCAGTGGTCCGAGGATGTTTGCAGGATTTGGCCGGATGGACGGTTTTGAGCGCCGAATCCGGCGCCGAGGGGTTGCGCCTGGCCGCGGCGGAACGGCCCGACGGGATCTTGTTAGACCTGTCGCTGCCGTCCATGGACGGCGACGAGATCTTGAAAAATTTGCGGGGCGATCCCCGGACGGCCGGGATTCCTGTCATTTTACTCACCGCGCGATCGCCGGCCGGCGACCGGGCGCAATTCTCCGAAATGGAAGTCGCGGGCAGCATCTACAAACCCTTCAACCCCGCGACCCTGCCGGACGAAATTGCCGCCCTCCTGGGGTGGAAATAATTGATCAATGATCATTGATCATTGATCATTGATATCGCAAGTCTCGTGCTCGTGTGTTAACTAGCTCGGGGGAACCTCGAAAACTTCAAAACCTCGATTCAAAGGGGCTTTGAGTTCTCAAGGGCTCCCTAATATCGACTCCCTAATACCGCGCGCGGTATTAGGGAATCGGAAATCGGTCATTTTTCATTAGACTCTCCTCAGATGGCGGTACCGAAGCAGCGTCAACCCGCCCAGGGTGCGTTCGGCTTCGGCTGTTCGACTGGTCGGAATCCCCGTGCCATCAGGGTCGGGGAGGATGTCAAGCTCGGGATCGGTCTCGAACTTCAAATAATCTTCAAAATTGCGGTTTAACTTTGATAGACAGAGTTGATAGGAATCGGTCCAGAATGATGGCTGGTGCGATCGCGACCCAATCCGCCACCGTCCTGCCGAACGGGAGGAAAAAGTATGCCATCTAAACGGATTTTAATCATCGACGACGAACCCGACATCCTGGAAGTGCTCCGGTGCTGTCTGACGAGTTTGGCGGGTTGGCAGGTGTATTGCGCCGACTCGGGGTTTGAGGGGATCGATCTGGCTTCCGAAGTGCGGCCGGATGCCATCCTGCTGGATTTGATGATGCCGTCCATGGACGGATTGACCGTGTTGCGACACCTGCGCGATCGGGAAGAGACCCGCAACATCCCCGTCATCCTGATCAGCGCCAAAATCCAGCTTTTGAGTGCCCGCCGACAACAACAATTGAAAGTCGCCGGCGCGATCCCCAAACCGTTCCATCCCCGGTCAATCGTTTGTGAGATTCAAACCTTCCTCGGTTGGGACGAACAACCCCTGGAAGCTTGAGTTTCCCCCCGCCACTTTTGGCGGTCAAACTGAGTGCATCTTCAAATTTTCTTCAAATACCCGATGTATCTTGAAGGTATCAGGAGGTTCGGGCAACAATCGATCGCCGTCGTGAAGCCGGGGATGGCGATCGAGTCGCCAAATTTTTGAAGGGGAGATGCAATATGAACATTAATCGCCATGCAAGGCATCAACGGTCTGTTCGATGGCCGGCGGTCGCCGATCTGTGTCGCGCCTCACATCCGAGCCGACGGGCCGATCCCGCCCCAAACAGTTCGGTTCGCCGGCAACATCCCCGTCTTCCCGGTCTCGCCGGCCTCTGTTTGGGAAGCATTCTGTTCGCAGTTTCCTTGTTGTCCTGTCCCAAGTCGCCGGCTCGTGAAACGGCTCAAATTCCCCGGAGCCTCCACCTCGAATCGACTCAAATTGAGTCCGCTTTCCTCAAAACAATACCGCTCAGATTTTGGAAATTTTCCGACCCTTTTGAATCTCCATCTCCCGGCACATCCGCAGCCCAATTCGGGCAAAATATGCCGAAATTATCGATAACATATGGGGCGCAATCGCCCTTTGATTTACAATTTAATCCCGACGGCGATACCTTCCCCAGTGTAGGCGGGAGTGATTCGATTTTTTCGGAAAACAATGGGGCGAAAATCCGGCGAATTTTCGACCGCACACACCCAGGAATCTTTCCCGAAAAAACCGGGTTCGATTTCGGCGGTAAGGTTCGGCAAATTAACCTCCACCCTGCGGTGGCAAAGCTGGCACAAGAGCGCCCCCACTTCCACGAAACTGTGGCGGTCGCGACGGGAGGTTTTACCATTTTAATCAGTTATTTAATTTACCTGATTGAAATCACCAGACGCCGGTCGCGACAGATTCGAGAAATCGAGGGAAGATTGACCCGGGAAATCCGCGATCGCATCGACAGCGAAACCCGCTTTCGAGCCGTCGCCGAAGGCAGTTTGGATGCCCTATTTATTTTCGACCCCCTGCGAGACTCGCAAGGGAAGATCCGAGATTTCACCTGCGTTTATCTCAATAAAAATGCCGAAATCCTAATCGAAAAAACAGCCGACAGGGCGGCGGGAGAACGCCTTTCAAATCTCCTCGACCAGCCCTTTCAGGTCAGTTTGGAAGCTGACATTCGAGCCTTCGAGACCCAAACCCCCCGGGAAAGCGAATTTTCTCTCCCCTTACCCGATCGCCCCACCCCCAAATGCTTCCGACACCAAGTCGTCCCCCTTCCCAACAGCCTGTTCATTACCATTCGAGATGTCAGCCATATCAAAGACCAAGAAGAAAAATTTATCAAACAAATTCAACAAGAGCGATTAGTCGCCGAAATCGAGAATCAAATTCGCAACTCGTTGACCCTCCAAGACATCCTGAAAACCACCGTCGCGGAAGTCCGCAAATTTTTGCAGGCGGAGCGGGTATTGATCCACGGCTTCCGAGAAGAAATCAAACAACTCGCCCGGGTAGAATCGAAGGATGACGCCGTACCCTCCATGCTCGGATTCGTGATCAACGACCCCTCCATTTTTATCGCCGACTACCTGAAATATTACCAAGAAGGAGACGCGATCGCGATCGCGAACTTGAAGGAAAGCCAACTCAGTTCCACCACCTCGGAACTGCTGCAATTTTTCCAAGTGCGATCGCTCCTGATCGTCCCCATTCCCGTCCCCAACTCGAGCGCGGAACGGGCGGTCACGGGAACCGGCGACAACCTTCACAACGGCCTGTGGGGGCTGCTCATCGTCCACCAGTGTTCCCAGGAACGCCGCTGGCACCCCTCCGAAATCAACCTGCTCAAACAACTCGCCAATCAAGTCGGTATTGCCGTCCGCCAGAGCCAACTCTACGAACAAGCCCAACAGCAAATGCTGCGGGAAAAAACCGTCAACCGCATCACCTGCGCCATCCGACAGACCCTCGACTTGCAAACCCTATTTTCCACTGCCACTTGGGAAATCGGCCGCTATCTGGACGTCGATCGCGTCTGGATTTGGCAGTACCGGCCGCAAGAGCAATTATGGACGAACGTTTCCGAGTACCGCAAAAATCTGGATTTACCGCCGGCCCTCCACCTGCAAATGTCCGACAAAAATAACGAAATTGCCGCCCGACTCAAACACTTTCAAGGCTTCAGCCTGTACGAATCCCGCCTCTGCCGCACCCCCGCCAGCCAGAAGTTAGCCAAGAAATTTCCGGGGGCCTGGTCGTTCCTCCCCCTGCAATTCGACGGCAAATTGTGGGGAGCGATCGCGATCGTGATGGACTACACTTGGTACGACTGGGAAGAATCCCAAATCGAATTTCTCAACCAGGTCGCCACCCAACTCTCCGTCGCCATCCAGCAGTCGCAACTCTACCAGCAGTTGCAGACGGCCAACCGGCAACTGCAGCAACTCGCCTGCACCGACGGCTTGACGGGAGTCGCCAACCGCCGCTATTTCGACATCTACTTCAAGCAGGAGTGGAGTCGGATGGCGAGGGAAAAAAAACCCCTGTCCGTAATTTTGTGCGACATCGACTATTTCAAACAGTACAACGACACCTACGGCCACCCGGCGGGGGATGCCTGCCTGCAAGACGTGACCCAGGCCATGAAGGCGGCGGTGAAGCGTCCCGCCGACCTGATCGCTCGCTACGGGGGCGAGGAGTTCGTGGTGGTTTTGCCGGATACCGATATCGAGGGGGCGACCCGGGTGGCGAACGAGATCCGATCGCAACTCGCCGCCTGTCAGATTCCCCACGAAGCATCCGGCGTCGCTCCCCACGTCACTCTGAGCATGGGGGTGGCGAGCATCCAACTCTGCCGGGGCGTCCCCCCCGAGAGCCTGGTCGCCAAAGCCGACCGCGCCCTGTACCGGGCCAAAGCCCTCGGCCGCGATCGCATCGTCCTCCACCGGATCGAAGGGGAGCTCGAAATCACCACCATCCGACCTCCGGAACCGGCCGAGGGCCGCGACGACCGCCAAAATTCGGCCTGAGAAGGTCAGGAAAAGCGGGAGGGCGCACCGGACTCGTCCCGCAGCGGGCGATCGCGCCCGGAGTCCGCCAGCCCGTCGCTCCCGAGGGGAAATTGCGGGGAAAACTGCGGTTTGAGGGAGTGCAACCGCACCGGGGCGATGGGGGTGAGGTTGCGGGTGACACTCGCGGCCCCCACAAACGAATATCCGTTCGTGATCCGGGAGTGGGCCTCCAGACGCAGCCGGTAGGCGCCCGTTCCGGGGGGAAACCATTGGTCTTCCTCCGAGGGGAGGATTTGGTGGTGTATTCCCGTCCACTGGCGGGTGGGGTTGCGGTGGTTCTCGTAGGCGTCGCCGCCGATGCGTCGCCGGGATATTTCCCCGTAGTCCGCCCACAGCGTATAATCAGCCAGGTGTCCCTCCCGACTCCAGGCCGTGATTTCCAACTGCAACCCATCGCGGTTGTCCGTCAGTTGAACCGTCCCGTCCGAGGCGACCGGGGTGCCCTCGCGCCAGATCTGGGAAATTTCCACCCGGGGCCGGTTGTTGTCGATTCTGAGGGTCAAAATTTGCGGGGGGGCCGAAACGATCGCACTGTCGGGCCGGTAAAATTTCACTTGAAATTGGTGCAGTCCGGGGGGATATCCCAGCGACGACCACCGCAACAGCAAATCATTCATCGAATAGCTGCGGTCCGGGTCCGGGAGGGGATAGTAACCGTCGCCGTCGGGCCCGACATATTCGGGAATCAGTCTTTCCCCCTCCCAATAATAATTGACCCAGCCCTGGAAAATGGGGGCGAACGGACTTAGCGGGTCCGGACGGTGCAGCATCCGGTAGCGTCTCGCCCCCCGACACCAGACATCTTCGAGGGTGTCCCGGTTGCCGATCAGGTGCAACCGCCCCCCGAAGGCTGAATCCGTCACCGGAACCGTCGCCGTCGGCGAGGTGGTGGCGTAGCCGTCTCCATTGATATCCGTGGCCGGGATCAGGCCCACACCCGCGATCGCCGCCCCGGCGGTATTGGAGGGATAGTGGGTTTTGGGGTGCCGCGCCAAAATCAGGGTGTGGAGGTGGCGGAAATCCCGGTAAAAATTGGGCGGGTCGTCCCAGGTGACGGGGGGATTCTCGGAAGCCACCCGCAACCCGCAGCGAATTTGGGGCGGTTCGTCGGAGTCGAGGGCGACGCCGAGTTCCGACAAGGATAAACTCAGTTCCCAAATCCGGTGCGGTTCGTTGCTGTTGGGGGAACGGTCGAACCGGAGGTTGAGGCGGGACGGACTGCGTTCGTTGATGCGACCGGTCCATTGGGCGGGTTCGAGGTAAAATTGCCGGCCGAGGGGATTGGGGCGATCGGGATAAAACCCGTAATTGACATCGCAGTAGGGCGTAATTTGGGCGTTGCGGTCTACATCGACGCTGAACCAGAAATAATCGCCGGAATTGAGGGTTTGGTGGCGATCGCCCACCATGTCCAAGCCGATGTAGAGAAATTCGGCATCATTCTTGACCAGCAAATAGCCGCCGGGAAGTTCGAGTTGTCCCGCCCCCGACCATTTGACGGGCGACGAGTCCGGGGACGGCAGAAAGGGACGATTGTCCCGATCGTGCCAGGTGCTAATTGCCAGAGCCATGATTACCTCTATATTTATGGGATATTTTAAAAAACTTCCAGTTGAGATGGGGGAAACCCGCTTAATTTGGAGAATGCCGGAGCGGCAAGTCCTGGAGCGAAACAGTCCAAATTTCCCCTTTGTTATTTATAACCCAAACTGGAGACAGCCAAAAGACTCAGGCGATCTCAGGAAATTTTCAGGATCGGAATTTAGCCTTTATAATCGATCATAAGCTTATCCATGAAACCCGCCCCATTCCAACCTTTCGGGGCGGTTTTTTTTCGATCGCCAATTTTACGATCGCCCCCCCCGCCGGCGTCCGTCCCAACTCGCCAACCCCGCCCCAACCGTTTCTGCCAGGATGCTCACGACCCGGTAACAGGCGATCGCACCCAGGACAATTCCCGGCGAAATGTGGCTTTCCAACAACGCCAACGCCGTCGCCTCGAACACCCCCAACCCCCCCGGCGCCACCGGAACCACCAACCCCAGCAGCCAAGCAAAACTGAACGCCCCGAAGATAAACGGGACTTCCCCCCAATTCCAATATCCCAACGCCACCAGGGTCAGCAAAAATCCCGCCCCCCGCAGGCTCACAAAGCCCAACTCCCCCAAAAACGGTTTCAGGGGGTAGCGGTGCAGCCGCACCTCGGGCGACGGGGACGGATCTTGGGACTTCAACTTCAGCCGCCCCAGATAGCCCACCACGGGGTTTAAAATTCGGGGGTGGACCCCCGCCAACACCGCCGCCAACAACAAAACCTGCAATCCCCGATGGGGGCTCGGGACGCTGACGATCGCGATCGCCAAGGCCGCCGCGGCCATCAACAGCGGTTCGAGCACCACGCTCAACGTCGCCACCCCCAGGGAAATCCCCGCATCCTTGACCGCCACCACCCGGCCGTAAAAGTGCCAGACGTTCCCCGGGATGTACTTGGCAATATTCGTTTTCAGGTACACTCGCAGCCCCCAGCTCGGCGAAATTCTCGCGTCTGCAGGAAGTTTGAACTCCCGCAAAATCAGCAGCCACACCCACCCCGACCAGATATGTGCCGCCAGGGTGACGGCCAGAGCGACTCCCAAAACCGCCCAACTCGCCCCGGTGATTTGGATGTCGGCGACTTCCTGCCAGTGTCGTTTCAGGGCTATCCCCAGAAAAAATAGGGTGACGCCAAAAACCGCCCAACGCAAACAGGATTTCAAAACTCGACCTCCAGTCGCCTGAACCGCCCGAACCGGTCGAAGGGATAGCCCGTCGCGACTCGCCCCACCCCCCGCAGTTGTCCGGCGTAGTGTCGGCTGACTTCATTATCGGTCTGCCAGAGGCGATCGATGCCGATGCCGTCCCGGCCGTGTTCCGGGCCGGAACTGTGGATATAGCGTCCGTCGCCGAGGTAGAGTCCGACGTGGGTGGCTTTTTCTGGCGGACCGAAAAAAATCAGATCCCCCGGTTGCAGTTCCCAGGACACGGGGGCGATCGCTTCTGCGAAGGCTTCCTGCTGGTAGGCGTCCCGGGGCAGCCAGATCCCCTGGCGGGCAAAAGCCGTCTGGATCAAGCCAGAACAGTCATAATTGGGTCCCGTTGTCCCCCCCCAGAGGTAGGTATTGGGGATTTCCTGGGCTTGGCGGGTGAACTGTATAATTTTGGGGAGTTGCGGCCGTATGTCGCGGCGGGTGAGAAATTGGGGTCCGTAGGGTGCGGGGGCGATTTCCAAATGCTCCCAGTCCGCCGCAGACAGCCAAGCCGGATAGTCATCTTCGCACAGTTGCACTCGGACGGCGGTTTTTCCGGGGGAGGGCGATCGCCCGGACCGCAGGTGCCGCCCCGCGATCGCCTGGGTCGCCCGGGTCGTACAGTCCGGGGAATCGTAAAGATCGAGATCGGTTTTGCACCGATACTCAACGATGTCCGATAATGGGTCAGTGTTCATCAGCGATTTGGCTTTTGACGGTCGAGCAGTGGGGGCGATTCTTTGGGCGGGGAGAGGCGGCGGGCGATCGTGAGACTCGTCCCATCTCAACTCATTCCCCCCATTTAACATCTTTCTAGACACATTTTTTGATTCCCCAGTTATGGCATTTTTTCATCCCGATCCGCAGCTTCAAACTTTGGGCACAGGCATTATAGAGGCAACCCGAACTCAATTTCCAGCCCTCGGCGCCCATCAGATCGCCATGACCTGGGTCATTTACGACCCCCCCATCTCCGTTAATACCGGCGGGGCACTGACGCCGGAAGAGTTTTGGAAATATCCCGTTCGCGGGTTTGAATATCGGGGCATCGAGCGCATTTATCCCGCCTGCGTCGTCAAGTTATTTTATCTGGTCGCCCTCTACGAGTGGCTGGAAAAAGGGATGTTGCAGATCTCGCCGGAGTTGGAACGGGCCGTTAAAGATATGATCGTTGATTCGAGTAACGACGCCACCAGTTTGGTCGTCGATGTCCTGACGGGAACCACCAGCGGGCCGGAATTGTCGCCCGGACCCTTTGAAACCTGGAAGTCCCAGCGGAATATCGTCAACCGCTACTTTCAGTCCCTCAACTGGCCCGAACTCGAATCCGTTAACGTCAACCAAAAAACCTGGTGTGATGGGGCCTACGGCCGGGAACGGGCTTTTTTGGGCGAACTGATGGAAAACCGCAACATGATCACCACCAACGCCACGGCGAGGCTGCTGCATAGTATCGTCGGCGGCGTCGCCGCTTCTTCCCAGGCTTCTCAGGCTATGATGCAACTGCTGCGGAGGCGACTCGACCCGGCGGCCTTGCGGGAAGACCCGGAAAATCAAGTCGCCCGGTTCCTTGGGGAGGGACTGCCACCCGATGCCCAGTTGTGGTCAAAAGCCGGGTGGACCAGCCAAGTCCGCCACGATGCCGCCTATGTGGAAATTCCCGACTTGCAACCCTATTTGCTGGTGGTCTTTACTGAAGGCAAAGCCCAGAGTCAAAATCAAATCATCTTACCCTTTATCTCCCAAAAAGTGGTGGAAGCGATGCAGAAATTGTCCCCCTCTTCCAGCCTACCGTAAGTTCGGCGGGGCCTCGGGCGATCGCCTCGTTTCGGAGACAACCGACGTCCCCGCCATTCTGACAGCAATTCACAAATTTTTGGGGATCATTGTAAAGATTTTCTAGAAAAATTGGCGACGTGATCACAAATTATATATAATCTTTTCAAGACAAGGTTCTGTCCTTTTGATATGAAGACCTTCTCCGATCGCGTAATCGTCCCGACCGGAGGGGTAAATTAGCCGAGTTTTGATCTCAATGCGGGGGTTACAATTCCGCCGCAATCGAACGGCGATCGCGACTCCTTTAAACTTCCAAAATCTACCATAAAACCGGGGTAAAAAATCATGAATAACGCAGCTTTATCCGCTAAAAAAGAAACATCAAAAAAGGCTATAAAGCTCCTATTTTTAGATACAAGTATTCCGGATTTAGAAGTTTTAAAATCGGGGGCGATCGCGGCATTTGAAACCGTCGCGATCGACCGCAAATCCGACGGTATTTATCAAATTTCAACCCACCTCAAAAAATACCGACAACCCGTCGAACTGCACCTCGTCTCCCACGGTTCCCCCGGTTGCTTGCACTTGGGCTGCAACAGCCTCAATTTAGAGAATATCAGCCATTATTCTGACCAAATCAAAGCTTGGAATCTCTCCGCTTTAATTCTGTACGGCTGTAACGTCGCGACTGGAGATGCCGGCAGCGAATTTATCGAAAAATTATATCACCTGACCGGCGCAAATATTGCCGCATCGACAACGAAAACTGGACATTCCGATTTAGGCGGAAACTGGGAATTTGACGTTTTACAAGGTGATTTTGAGGTTGATTTGGCGTGGGTGCGATCGAATTCAAGAGCAGTGGCATTATGTTCTCGCTACTTTTGAAGAAAAACCCGCTTTTTTCCAAGTTATTGATGGTCAGCTCAAGGTCTTAAATCCATTGACTGGTAATTACGAAGATATCGGTAATGTGAATCTAGATGGTTCTGGTAATGGCTTGATCTATAACGCCAGTGGTTACAACTCAAATGATAACTATATTTATGGAGTTGTAAGAACCGGAGATCAATCGACAGAGAACACTCCTGATATTCACCAATTAATTAGAATCGATTCAGAAGGCGTTATAGCATATGTAAAAACAGACGGTACTACGACAACCAATAGCAATGATACTGAGATTTATACTCCTAATATTCAATTCCCTTTTTCCGGAGACTTCGATACCGGCAATAACCTTTGGGTGATCAATCGTGGTGAGGAGGATTCTCTTCTAAAAATTGAGATTGGTACAAATTCAATCACTGAATCAAAAGTATCCATAACAGATAATGGCGATATAAATTCCGATGTAAACAATATCACAGATATCGATTTAACAACCGTTTTCGACCTAGTATATATTCAAAGAGATGCAAAAGAATCTTTTATGGAATTAGCAAAAGCACTGGTACAAGCAGATTGATTGAAATCAATCTTACCGACACGAAGATGTCCTCCCGTGAAATTGATGATCTACCTACCGATATTGGGCTTTATGGAGCTTTATGGAGTGATGAATCTGGGGGATTATATGCAAGTTCAAATAACCCTGGACAGCTATTTCATATCCGTGATTACACTAGCGACAATCCGGTAGCAGAGTTTCTAACTGAGAGTGATAATGCCTCTAATAATGACGGTATGTCTGACGTGACGCAGAAATCTCCATTTATCATACCGCTGGTAGATTTAGATGGCACAGATACGCCAGATAATCAAAATTACTCGACCACTTTCACGGAAGATGAAGCGGCTGTCAACATTGTTGATACAACGGCTGATGATGGTCTGATTATCAGAGACTACATCAATAATGCGACCACGGCGGATGGCGATCGCCTAAAACAAGCCACCATTACCCTCACCAATCCTTTTGAAGGTGATGAATTTACAAATTTTGACAGTTTACCAGCAACGATCAGTTATGCTGTTACAGGAGACGTTGGCAGTGGGGAAATAACGGTTACTCTAACACCTACTACCGGTAATACTGCTAGTGTAACCGACTTTGAAAATGCACTCAAAGCCATTCAATTTCAAAACACCAGCCAAGCACCCGACAATACAGACCGAATCATAGAAATCGTCCTCGAAGACGAAAATGGCAACTTTTCTTACGAGATCTTCGGTCCTGCTAGTACCGAACGTCATACAACAACAATCCAAGTCATCCCCGTCAATGATGCACCGTCGTTTGAAGCCTTAAACAACACGCCAACTGTGAGTCTGGGTGGCAATGCGGTTGTCCTGGATGATGATGCCACAATTATAGATCCCGAACTCGGCGATCGCAATAATTACAATGGTGCCACCCTGGAACTCGCAAGAAATGGGGGAGCCAATAGTGAAGATGTATTTAGCAGCGGTAATACCACTGTATTGGGAGCTTTAACAGAAGGCGGAACCCTGACAGTTGATGGTACGGTAATTGGAACAGTGACTACCAATAGTGGTGGCACATTACTCTTAACATTCAATAATGATGCTGCGACGGGTGATTTAGTCAATCTGACATTACAAAATATTGCCTATAGCAACACGGGTACAACCGCCGGTTCAGTAACCATTGATTACACAATCAATGACGGCAACACGGCAGATGACGACCAAGGAACGGGAGGAGCCTTATCAGACACTGGTTCTATTACAGTTACGCTAGAGGAAAACAACCCACCCACAGCCACTAACGATACCGCCGCCACGGCGCCGGGAACCCCCGTTACCTTCAACATCACCGACAACGATAGCGACAGCGACGGGACTCTAGACCTGAGCAGCGTAGATTTAGACCCGAGTACCGCCACCCGAGACACCAGCGTCACCGTAGACGGGGAGGGAACCTACGAAGTGGACGACGCCGGGAACGTCACCTTCACCCCCGCCGACGGCTTCACCGGGACGGCAACCCCCATCAGCTATACCGTGTCCGACAACGACGGAGCCATTTCCAACGCAGCCAATATTACAGTGACGGTGGAAAATACCGCCCCCACGGCTACTAACGATACCGCCGCCACGGCGCC
>NZ_JAYFER010000663.1:0-2884 GCF_055795065.1 Lyngbya sp. CCY1209 | reverse complement strand
ATCCGATCTGAATCCACAGGCAAGATGCCTGTGCTACGTTTTGAATTTTGCCTCATTTTAGCCGAAACGGTCTACTACTATTGCCTCATTTTAGCCGAAACGGTCTACTACGCGAAAGCACTGAACTCAATCTAACAGCTTGCACCTCCCGAATCTAACACTTCATCTCCCTCCGCCTCCTCCGCCCCCCAACTTGCACAATTCCCCCACCCCCGTGCTATAATCAACACCGTGGCCTGGACCCATGCGGTCAGAACGCCCAAACCTTGTCAGGACCGGAAGGTAGCAGCAATACGGGATGCTTCTGATAGGCGTGGTCTCCGGGTCACTCTTTTTTTGAGCGATCGCGCGATCGGACGGCGACACGACACCCGGTTTCTTCGTCTGAGTATAGAATTAATATTAAATTTAGACGCTGGAGAATCTATTGCCATGCCCGGTTTTGGAGATTTAGTCCAAAAAGCAGTGTATCTTGGAGTCGGTCTGGCCTCCTACGCCGGAGAGAAGGCGGGGACGAAGTTGGCCGAATTGCAGGTCGAAGCCCAAAAACTGGCGGATGAATTGGTCAAACGGGGCGAAATGACCACCGAAGAAGCCCGCCGCTTCGTCGATGACGCGATCCGGCAAGCCCAACAGCCCGGGGCAGAGGTTCCCCCGCCCCCCCAGTCGGCCGAACCCCGTCGCATCGAAATTTTGGACGACGAGGAAGAATCCGGGACGGACGAGGACGTTGACGAATTGCGCGATCGCGTCAAAGATCTGCAAGAAGAACTGCGCCGCCTGGAACGGGATTGATGCGGTGGTATACTAAGTATTGCTTCCCGCGATTCCCGATGCGGTCAACTCGTCGGTCATTTGAAGTAATTAGCCCCTAAACCCTGATGGAAGATTGGCCCAACGAATTCTTTAAAGGTATCGAAACGGCAGTTATCGAGGTAGAGAAATTTTTTACAGATGTGACAGAAGAATTTAACCACATGATGGACGACCTGACGCAGCTTTCGGAAGAATTTGCCGAGGAAGTCCAAAATAAAATTATCCCCGATCTCGATGAGTGTTTGAACGAAATTCTCGAACCGATCCTCGAGATCTACATGGATCTGGACATCGATGTAGAGGAGGAAGAGTTCGATCCCTTCGTCACCTACGTCCACCCCACCGCCACCCAAAACCCCGCCTGCCGGGGATGCAAGAACTATCACGGCCAGGTTTACGGCGGGAATTTGTTGGTGTGCGGGATGCACCCCTACGGAGTTGAGGAAGACTCCTGTCCCGACTGGGAATCCTATGGCGATGATGACGATAACCCTTTTTAGCCTCCAGCGGTGAATCTACCTGTCGTCGGCCCCTTACCGGGCGCCCCCACCCTCCCCAATAGCCTACACCTGCGGCCCTACCAACGTGAGGCGATCGCGGGGTGGTTCGCCAACCGGGGGCGGGGGATGTTGAAAATGGCGACGGGCAGCGGGAAAACGATTACGGCATTGGCGATCGCGACGGAATTGTACCAGAAAATCAACCTGCAGGTGCTCCTCGTCGTCTGTCCCTACCGCCACCTCGTCACCCAGTGGGGGCGGGAGGCGGAGAAATTCGGGCTCAAACCGATCCTCGCCTTTGAAAGCGTCCACAACTGGCAAAAACAGCTATCCACCGCCCTCTACACCCTGCGATCGGGCCACCTCCCCTTTCTCACCGTCATCACCACCAACGCCACCCTCATTTCCGAGGGCTTCCAATCCCAACTCCGCTACTTCCCCCCCAAAACCCTGATCGTCGGCGACGAAGCCCACAACTTGGGGGCCCCCCGCCTAGAAGCCTGCCTCCCCCGCAACATCGGTTTGCGTCTCGCCCTCTCCGCTACCCCAGAACGCCACTACGACGAGGAGGGGACTGATTCCCTGATCGACTATTTCGGACCGGTTTTGCAACCCGAACTCACCCTCGCCGAAGCCATCCGCCTGGGCGCCTTGGTTCACTATTTGTACTATCCGATTTTGGTGGAACTGACGGAAGCCGAAAGTCGAACCTATTCCCGCCTCACCACCCGCATCGGTTGGGCGTTGATGGAAAATGGGGAAGAAAATTGGGACAATAACGAGACGATCACTGCTTTATTAATACAGCGGGCGAGATTGATCGGGTCGGCGACAAACAAACTCAACGCCCTGCGAAGCGTGATGGCGGCTCGGTTGCACACCACCCACACCTTATTTTACTGCGGGGATGGAACGGTGGAAACGAGCGATCGCACCGCCCGCCAGGTGGAAGCCACCGTCGCCCTCCTGGGCTCGGAATTGGGTTATCGCGTCAACACCTACACCGCCGCCACTCCGATGCAGCAACGGGAACGCCTGCGACGCCAGTTTGAAGCCGGGGACCTTCAGGGACTCGTGGCGATTCGCTGTCTCGATGAGGGGGTGGACATTCCGGCGATTCGCAACGCCATCATCCTCGCCAGCAGCAGCAACCCCCGCCAGTTCATCCAGCGACGGGGGCGGGTGCTCAGGCCCCACCCCGGAAAGGAACGGGCGACGCTATTTGATATGATCGTCCTGCCGCCGGATTTGGGGCGGGATACCCTGGAGGTGGAGCGGAATTTGCTGCGGAAGGAGTTGCGGCGGTTTATGGAATTTGCCGATCTCGCCGACAATGCCGCGGAAGCCCGGATCAAGTTATTGCAGCTACAGAAACGATACGGGTTATTGGCGTTGTAATTGTCGGCTTTTTGGGTGGTATAATGGGATGAATTTTTTAAAAACCACAGAGGCACAGAGGACACAGAGGAGGGGAGGGTTGGTGGGATCAATCGCTTGGGAATCATTCCCAAGCTAATAGCACAAATCCTCTCGCATAGGATTGGGAGTTGCTATATCAACTGCCAACA
>NZ_JAYFER010000662.1:0-323 GCF_055795065.1 Lyngbya sp. CCY1209 | reverse complement strand
AATTGAGGAAGTTTCGGATTCTCGCTGAATTGGGGATGAGTCGGGAGATGCGATCGCATCCGATATCGTTTCCGAAGGGGAAGTTTCTGCCTGTCGCTGAATTGGGGAAGATTCAGATTCTCGTTGAATTGGGGATGAGTCGGGAGATGCGATCGCATCTGTTATCGTTTCCGAAGCCGAAGTTTCTGCCTGTCTCTGAATTGGGGAAATCTCCGATATCTCTTCAATAGCAGAAGTTTCAGATTGTCGCTGAATTGGGGATGAATCGGGAGATGCGATCGCATCCGATATCCTTTCCGAAGGGGAAGATTCTGATTGTCTCG
>NZ_JAYFER010000661.1:0-21283 GCF_055795065.1 Lyngbya sp. CCY1209 | reverse complement strand
CAAAGTCCCCCTTTTGAAGGGGGATTTAGGGGGATCTCACTCAAAGTCCCCCTTTTGAAGGGGGATTTAGGGGGATCGAATTCAAAGTCCCCCTTTTGAAGGGGGATTTGGGGGGATCGAACTCAAAGTCCTTTTGAAGGGGGATTTGGGGGGATCGGAAGTCGGTGAGTCCGGGGAAGAGGCTTGGCTTGGAATCGACTCGGGAAGTCCCACGGATGCGCCCTCCCACAAAAATTGCCATCAAAAATTGTTCCCGGATTTGCTACAATCTTCAGGGTTGTTTCGGTAAATTAATAGAGTATCCTTGAGTCAATCTATCGATCTGCCCAGAGTAGATGAATTTTTAGAAGAACTTGCGGCCATCCAACAAACTGGCTCCAAGCGGATCGCCCTGCTCGGTTCCCGTCACATCCCCCTCACGCACCAGAACTTGATCGAAATGATGAGTTACGCCCTGGTATTGGGGGGCAATCACATGATCACCTCCGGGGCGACGGGGACGAACTCGGCGGCAATCCGGGGTGCGATGCGGGCCGACCCGAACCTGCTGACGGTGATCCTGCCCCAAAGCCTGGATCGCCAGCCACGGGAGTCCAAGCTTCAACTCGAACAAGTGATCCATCTGGTGGAAAATCCCAAAGGAGATATCCTTTCTTTGGCCGAAGCCAGTTCGCTGTGCAACCAGGAGATCATTTCCCGGTGTCAGCAGTTGATCTGTTTTGCATTTCACGACAGCGACACCTTGCTGAAAACCTGCGAGGAAGCGGAGAACCAGCGGAAGGTGGTCACGCTGTTCTATTTGGATTGAGGCGATCGCTTTCTCCCCGACCCGTGGGCGAGAGTTCCGAGGACGCACCCCTTGGCAGTGGCGCTCCGGAATTCCGCTATCATATTTAAGACCGAACTCCGAACACTGAATTGAAATAGACGTCATCACAGTAACGAAGATTTATGGCTTCAACATCTTCTTTCGATATTGTCAGCGATTTCGATCGCCAAGAATTGGTCAACGCGATCGACCAGGCGAAGCGGGAAATCAGCGGTCGCTACGATTTGAAAGATACCAACACCAGTCTCGACCTCGGAGATGATGCGATCGTCGTCAATACCGATAGCGAGTTTACTTTGGATGCCGTCCAGACCATCCTGCAAACGAAGGCGGCGAAACGGAATCTTTCCCTGAAAATATTTGACTATGGAAAGGTGGAATCCGCCAGTGGCAACCGGGTGCGCCAGGAAATCACCCTACAAAAAGGGATCAGCAAAGAAATTGCCAAACAAATTACCAAGCTGATCAAAGATGACTTCAAAAAAGTGCAGGCTTCCATCCAAGGGGACGCGGTGCGGGTTTCGAGCAAATCCAAAGACGATTTGCAGGAGGTGATCGGGCGCCTGAAGCAGGAAGATTTTCCCGTGGCGCTGCAATTCACCAACTATCGATAATCGACGTTGAATCAGGACGGTTGAGAAAACTGTTTTTCCAGGGCCCGGACGATCGCCTCCGGGTCGTCGGTGGCCTCTAACCCCAACTGCTCGGCGAGTTGGCGGACGAGGGCGGGGTTTTGTCGCAACTGGCGCAGCAATTCTTCCAGGGAAACGGTCACGACCTTTTCACCGCCGGGGGTTTCGGGCATCGGGGGCGGAATGTCGGGCCCGTCGTATTCCCAAATCGCCTGCCGCTCTTCCCGAGCCGAGAGATCGGTGGCCAGGGTGGCGGCGATCGCCCCCAATTCCCGCAGCGCATCCAAAGAATTGGTCTGTTTTGCAAACATTTCTAAAGCCGGCGCCAATTGGTAGTTCGGGTTTGGGGCGCTTCGGAGTTGTTCGCCGTACCCCTGCAGCCATCCCACCCACAGTTGGGGATTTCCCTGTTCTCCGAGTTCGTCAAAAAATTGTCGAATTCGCCGGGAATCCCACCCCAAATTGACTTGATTGAGCAGGTATTGAAACAATTCTTCCCGCTGGGCTTCCGTGAGCGATCGCGATTCTTTTTGTTGCAGGTTTTGGCCGATCTCGCGGGCGATCGCGCCGATTTCACCGCTTTCTATTTCCCCGAGTTTCGCCATGCGTCGCGCCAACTCCTGTTGAGGGAGGGGGGACTCGATGGATTTGCGCCCGAACCGCTGTAGCCAACTGGTAAAATACCGGTCGCGATCGCGATTTCCCAGGGCTTCCAATAGTTGCGATCGCCCCCATCCGCCGGCTACCCCGTCGAGCAACTGCATCAGGAAGGTTTCGTATCCGGCATCGCTGAGGGGGGCGGGTGCGCGACGAGATTCCGCGTTCGGCTCCTCGGGACTCGGTTCGCCTTCCGAGGGACGTCCGAACAGTCCGGCGAAGAAATTTTTCAGCCATTGCCAAATCTTTTGAAACATTTGCGAGGTGATTTGGAACGTCCTCTAAATTGTACGTCAATCTCAAATGGGGGGGCGGCATCGTCGCGGCTTCCCCAGTCGGAGGTGGGGAGAATGGCTTGCGAATCGCACCGATCCCGGCATCATTTTGGTTAAGAAAACGCTAAGATTAAAAATCTTTTGAAATCAACCCGAATCCTCGTCAAACAATTGACAAGCGCCAGATATTTTGCCAAATTCAAGGGGGGACGATCGCTCCCATCGTATTTCTCAAGGTTTGGGCGCGATCGCCAAACTGCCAACAGTCGCAGATTTTGACAATTCAATTCCATCGGAAGTATTAGCGAAACGACGAGGAGACAAAAATGGCTGATTTCTTGCTCACCGCCGATCCGGATAATTTCGTCATGACGCCGGGTCTGCTCGGGCCGTCGGATTTTTTGCTGGCTTTAGAAGGAGATGATAACGTTATCGGCAGCGACGATAACGAACGAATCAACGGCAACGCCGACGACGACAATTTGATCGCCGGGGGCGGGAACGACCGGGTTTATGGGGGTCAGGGCAACGATACCCTGGCGGGAGAAGCGGGGATCGATTTCCTCAGCGGCGACGGCGGCGACGACCTGTTGGCGGGGGGTCTGGGAGCCGACATCCTGCTGGGGGGAGACGGTGCGGATATTTTTGTCTTGCAAGTCAATCCCGACGATCCCGCCGTCGGGGACGTGCTGGTGGACTATCGACCCGCGACTCAGGGCGATCGCATCGAACTGCCCGACGGACTGACGGAGGCCGACCTGTCGCCGACCCCCTTTGCGGTTCCCGTGGACGAGGCTCTACTCGCCCAACTCGGGGCGCTCGCACAGGAACTCGACATCAACCTGCCCCCGGAATTGCAAGGGATTCCCCTCACGCCCGAAATTATCCGTCCGGCGATTCAGGCGTTTGCGGGGGTCGATGTCGATCCCGACGGGGATAATATCGTCACCGGCACCTCGGTCGTCGTGGAGGCCACCGGGGAAGTCCTGGCATTTGTCGCCAACTCCACTCCCGCCGATCTGGCGGGAAGCTTCATTTGACGCCGGCATCGACGGGGAAGAACCCCCGATTTTCAACCCCGATCGCCAGCTTCAAATAATGTAAAGATTTTGGGGGGCGATCGGTCGCCATAATGGTTTTTACACCTTGAGCGCAGTTTCGATTATTTACGATGTCACAACCCACGATTGAATCCATTCTCCACGAAAAACGTTTATTCCATCCCCCCGAAGACTTTTCCAAACAGGCTCGCATCAAGAGCATGGACGAGTACCGGGAACTCTACGAAAAAGCCAAAGCCGATCCGGAAGGATTTTGGGCGGAACTGGCGGAAAAAGAACTGCACTGGTTCAAGAAATGGGACCGGGTGCTCGACTGGCAACCGCCCTTCGCCCAGTGGTTCGTCGGCGGCAAAATCAACATTTCCTATAACTGCCTCGACCGCCACCTGACCACCTGGCGCAAAAATAAAGCCGCCCTGATTTGGGAGGGGGAACCGGGGGATTCTCGGACGTTGACTTACGCCCAACTGCACCGGGAAGTGTGCCAGATGGCGAACGTGATCAAGCAGTTGGGGGTGAAAAAAGGCGATCGGGTCGGGATTTATATGCCCATGATCCCGGAGGCGGCGATCGCGATGTTGGCCTGCGCCCGCATCGGTGCGCCCCATACCGTTATTTTTGGCGGATTTAGCGCCGAAGCCCTCAAAGATCGCCTGGAAGATGCCGAGGCGAAACTGGTGATCACCGCTGACGGCGGCTGGCGCAAAGAAGCGATCGTCCCCCTCAAAGATCAGGTGGACCGGGCCCTGCAAGCTGGTGCCCCGAGCGTCGATAACGTGTTGGTCGTACAGCGCACCGAACAAAAAATCAACATGGAACCGGGCCGGGACCACTGGTGGCACGACCTGCAGCAGAACGCTTCCGGACACTGTCCGGCTGAGGAAATGGACAGTGAGGATATGCTGTTCATCCTCTACACCAGTGGCACCACCGGCAAGCCCAAGGGGGTCGTCCACACCACCGGCGGCTACAACCTCTACACCCACGTCACCAACCAGTGGGCCTTCGACCTCCAGGATACGGACGTTTACTGGTGCACGGCGGACGTGGGTTGGATCACCGGCCACAGCTACATCGTCTACGGCCCGCTGTCGAATGGCGCCACGACGCTGATGTACGAGGGCGCGCCCCGGGCGTCCAACCCGGGCTGTCTGTGGGACGTGGTGGAAAAGTACGGGGTGACGATTTTCTACACCGCCCCCACCGCCATCCGCGCCCTGATGAAGATGGGCGAACGCCACCCCAAAGCCCGGAATTTGTCCTCGCTGCGGATTTTGGGGACGGTGGGCGAACCGATCAACCCGGAGGCGTGGATCTGGTATCACCGCGTCATCGGGGGCGAAAAATGCCCGATCGTCGATACCTGGTGGCAGACGGAAACTGGCGGTTTCATGGTCACGCCCCTTCCCGGCGCCACGCCGACGAAGCCCGGTTCGGCGACGCTGCCCTTCCCTGGCATCCTGGCGGATGTGGTGGATACGGAGGGGGAACCCGTCACGAATAATGCGGGGGGATATCTGGTGGTGCGCCACCCCTGGCCGGGGATGATGCGGACGGTGTACGGCGACCCCGATCGCTTCCGGCGGACTTATTGGGAGTACCTGCGACCCAAGGATGGCGGTCACGTCTATTTCGCCGGAGACGGCGCCCACAAGGACGAGGACGGCTATTTCTGGGTGATGGGCCGGGTCGATGACGTGATCAATGTCTCCGGCCACCGGCTGGGGACGATGGAGGTGGAGTCGGCTCTGGTGTCCCATGAGGCGGTGGCTGAGGCGGCGGTGGTGGGCCGCCCCGATGAGGTGAAGGGCGAGGAAATCGTGGCCTTCGTGAGTCTGGAGGGCGATCGCGAACCGGATGAAGCTCTGGAGAAGGAGTTGAAGCAGCACGTCGTCAACGAAATCGGCGCCCTGGCCCGCCCGGGAGAGATCCGGTTTACGGACGATCTGCCGAAAACTCGCTCCGGCAAGATCATGCGCCGCCTGCTGCGATCGCTCGCCTCCGGACAGGAGATTTCGGGCGATACCTCCACCCTCCAAGATCGCAGCGTCCTGGATAAACTGCGCGGCGGCGCCTAGTCGGTTTCCCCGCCCCGGGCGACTCCTGCGGGGTCGCCCGCCCCTTCTTTTCGTCCGAATTGGGCCAATTTTTGCTTTTTTTTGGCGAAATTTTGCCGCGATCGGGGGTTGACGGGGGCGGGCAACTCGGGTTAAAATTGAAGAAATCAATTTTCATAATGGGAGTGGTTGCGAAAATAAAATTTTTGTCACCACTCCCATTGTCTCATAGTATAGCCCAAAACTTCCCAAAAGTCCAGCCCGACCCGAAAATCAAAAAAATTTTTTCGATCGCGATAATTTTTTTTAATGAAAAGAAATTATACAACCCATCGGCAGTGGATGCGTCGGGCGCTGGAACTGGCGCGGGTGGCGGGGGAGGCGGGGGAAGTCCCGGTGGGTGCGGTGATCGTCGGGGGGGAGGGAGAGTTAATTGCCGAGGCGGAAAATCGGCGGGAGCGCGATCGCGACCCGACGGCCCACGCGGAAATCCTGGCGCTGCGGTTCGCGGGCCGGAAGTTGGGGGATTGGCACCTCGAGGCCTGCACGTTGTACGTCACCCTGGAACCGTGTCCGATGTGCGCCGGGGCGATCGTCCAAGGGCGGATCGGTTTGTTGGTGTACGGCGCGGACGATCCCAAGACCGGTACAGTCCGCACGGTTTTGAACCTTCCCGAGAGCGCGGTTTCCTTTCACCGCCCGCAGGTGTTGGGTGGCATTCTGGAGGGGGAGTGCCGCCGGCAGTTGCAGGCTTGGTTTTCCCGACACCGCCGATGATGCGATCGCCAAGACAATCCGAGAAGTGTCCCGGGGTGGGGGGACAGGAGAGGTGACAAAATTTACCTTAGACTCAGGAAATCTATGAAACACCCCCTGATTGTGATGATGACGCTCGAGTCGATCAAACCGTTGCCCGCCGCATCCGCTTGTGTCCGACAAACCCCCGCCGACTCCGGCGTTTCTCCTTGGCTGAGTGCGATCGTTTATCCCCTGAGTCGCTGGGGTTTGCTGCCGTTCTATTTCAGAAAAATCGAAGTGAAAGGTAGGGAAAACCTTCCCAGAAGCGGGCCGGTGATTTTGGCGCCCACCCACCGATCGCGGTGGGATGCGTTTATCGTCCCTTATGCGGCCGGGCCCTACGTCACCGGACGGCATTCGCGATTCATGGTGACGGCGGACGAGATGCGGGGGCCGCAGGGGTGGTTGATCCGCAAAATGGGCGGATTTGCCGTCAATCAGAAACATCCGGCGATCGCCACGGTCCGCCACGGTGTCGATCTGCTCCGCCGGGGGGAAATGTTGGTGATTTTTCCGGAGGGGAACATTTTCCGCGATCGCCAAGTCCACGAGCTCAAACCCGGGCTGGCCCGTTTGGCGCTGCAAGCCGAATCCCACGATCGGAATTTGGGCGTGAAAGTCGTGCCGATGTCTCTACACTACGATCCGATCGTGCCCCGGTGGCGGACGAAAGTCGAAGTCAAAATCGGTGTCCCCCTGGAAGTGAGCCAGTACGCCCAAGGCTCACCGAAACAGGCGGCCCAGAACTTGATGGGCGACCTCGGCCGGCGTCTGGTCGAACTCGACGGCGAATAGCGATCGCGCTATATTACCCTATTCCCTATTACCTGCGCGAAGCGCTATATAGCAGTGCGCGCTCGTATAGTTACAAAACCTATAAAAGGGAGTCGGTCGTCGGGAGTCGGGAGATTGATCATTCCCGGCGTGTTACCACGCCAGGGCTCGTTGCTATACCTGTTGGCGTTACCCATCAACTCACTTCCCCGTGGGGGATAGAAGGCGACTGGGAAACCACCTCCAAGCGGGTAGCTTTGCGGGGAATTTCGATCGCGAATTCCGACCCGATTTCCGGCGTGGAATGGCAGGTCAACCGGCCGCCGTGCTTGGCGACAATTTGGTAACTGATCGCCAGTCCCAAGCCCGTCCCTTTCCCCACCGGTTTGGTGGTAAAAAAGGGCTCGAATAGCCGCCGTCTCACCTCTTCGCTCATGCCCAGACCGTTGTCGGAAATGCGGATCGACACCCAGTCCGAATTGAGCAATTCCGTGTGAATTCGGATGGCGGGATTCAATCCCTCCAAACCCCGGAGATTTTCAATTTCTAAGATAGCGTCGATCGCATTATTCAAAATACTCATAAACACCTGATTAAGTTGGCCGGCGTAACACTCAATTTTCGGCAGGTCGGCATATTCTCGGATCACCTGAATTTCTGGAAATTCCGGCTGTTCGGTGGTGGCGACCCGCCCTTTGAGGCGATGTTGCAGGATCAACAGCGCACTTTCGATGCCCTCGTGAATGTCAACGGGTTTCATCTCGGCTTCGTCGAGTCGGGCAAAGTTCCGCAGGGAGACGACAATTTGCCGAATCCGATTCGCCCCCACCTCCATCGAGGATAAAATTTTGGGCAGGTCGTCCACGATAAAATCCAGTTCAATTTCCTCGATGTGGCTGTTGATCGGCGGTGCCGGATCGGGGTAATATTCTTGATACAATTCGATCAGCTTCAATAAGTCTTGGATATATTGTCCGGCGTAGCTGATATTGCCGTAGATAAAGGTAACGGGATTATTGATTTCGTGGGCGATCCCCGCCACCATCTGGCCGAGGCTGGAGAGTTTTTCGGTTTGGATGAGTTGGGCCTGGGCCTGCCGGAGTTGTTTGAGGGTTTGTTCGAGTTGTCGTGCCCGAGCCCGCTCCCGGGCTGAAGACGCCCGCAGGGCCTCTTCAGCCCGCTTGCGATCGCTGATATCCTTGACGGTTCCGGTCATCCGCAGCGGCGTGCCGTCGGGGGCGCGGGCCACGATCCGGCCGTGGTTGAGTATCCACTTCCAGGCGCCATTTTTAGCCCGCATCCGATGTTCGACCTCGCAAAATGGCAGGTGGGTGGCGAAGTGTTGTTTGAGGACGCCCATCACTTGGCGGCGGTCGTCGGGGTGGACGAGTTTGAACCAGGATCGGGCGTGGGGTTTGATCTCGTCGGCTTCGTACCCGAGCATTTTCCCCCACTGGGGGCTGAAATACACTTCGTCGGTGGCCAAATTCCAGTCCCAGAGGCCCTGACCGGTTCCCGACAGGGCCAGTTGCAGCCGCTCCTCGCTCAACCGCAGGGCTTCGGAGGCTTCTTTGCGGTTGGTGATGTCGAAAATCGCCCCGGCCAGCCACAGAACCCGGCCGTCGTCGTCGAAGATGCCCTGGCCCTTTTCGTAGACCCACCGCAGGGCCCCGTCGGCCCGGATCAACCGATATTCCAAGATGTAGGGTTCCCGAGTCTCGATGGCCTTTTCGATCGCCCGGCCGACGGCTTGGCGGTCGTCGGGGTGGATGAGGCTGGCAAAGGTGCGGGCGCGGTTCCGGATCAGATCGTTGGGGCCGTAGCCGGCGATGGACTCGATGCCGGGACTCAGAAACGTCATGGTGCGATCGCCGTCCGGGTTGCAGCGGTACACCGCCCCCGGGATACTGGAGACGAGGGTGCGAAATTCCCCCTGCCGCTCCCGCAAGGTCCGCTCCACCTGTTTGCGATCGCTGATGTCGCGCACGAATACGCACTGATATTCCTGGCCCCGGAAGTTGAGGTGGTTGACTGTCATCTCCACGGGGATGAGGCGGCTGTGTTTGGTGCGGTGGCGGGCTTCAATTTTGAGGGAACCGCAGCGGCGCAGAATTTTCCAGTGCAGGTCCCAGGAGGATTGGGGAAAGTCGGGGTTGATGTCGTGGATGGTCAGGGTTAGCAATTCGGCGGGGGCGTAGCCCAACATCCGACAGGCGGCGTCGTTGACGTAGAGAATTTGTCCGCGATCGCCGATCCAAAAAATGGCGTCGGCGGCTTTGTCGATGCAAAATTGGGTCAGCGATCGCCCTTGTTCGGGGGAATTGAAGTGGCCCTCGCCCTTGTTGGATAACCGATTGTCCCGGGCGGCGGTCGTTCGGGGCGGCGCGGGTTGGGAACCCGATTCCGGAGACGACGGGGCCGTTGGAGAGGTCTCGAAGAACCGGCGCCACAACCCCAGCAGGAGGCTGGCCGCGACGGTCAACCCGGGGAGGGAATGCCAGGAGAGCCCGAGGTGCGTCAAATGCCGGGTGGCGCCGGCCAGCAAACCGAAGCTGAGAAGCAGGGGAGGGCCGATGGTCGTGCCGCCGATCTCTTGATTGGCGGTCAATTTTTTCAGAAGTGGAAACCGACGCGGGAGAAAACCGGCCCGCACCGGCCGCCGATCGCGGTCGTCGCGGCTGGCAAGCCAGTAAATCCAGGCGATCGCGGCCGAATAACAGAGCAGGGCGACGACCGCACTCGAATCCCAGTGCAGCCAACATCCGGCCGCATTCGATCCCACATCGTTCTCGCAGAATGCCGTCTGGGGTTCTAAAATTGACAGGGTTTTCAAAACAGATTTGAAAAAATGTAACATTGGTGTGATGAAGTTTTTGTTTTCATTCTATTTTGAACTCGTCTCAATAGAATGGTGTGTCCGACGCGAAGAATCTGTAGCGCACCCTGAATTGTCAATCTGTCTCGTCCCCGAACGTTGATCGGAACATGAATGGGGAATATGATGTTTATTATGCTCTATCAATTTATGTAAATTTGTTTCAAACTTTATAGATTTGTATTTTTTTGATAAGCGCCCCATATTTCCCGAGTCGGATTTCTGCGCCCCGAACCGCGGCCGGGGCGATCGCCATTCCCCCGCCCGATCGCCTCAAAATCGGACGGGAGAAAGGCTGCGGCGGGCGAAAGTTAAGAATTGCCCAACACCCAGTTCACCAGGGTTCTCACCCCGAATCCCGTGGCGCCGGCCGTGTTGTAACCCTTATCTTTATCCGTCCACACCGGGCCGGCGATATCCATGTGCGCCCAGGCGGTATCCTTGACGAACTGCTTCAAAAATAAGGTCGCCGTGATCGACCCGCCCGCCCGGGGTCCGGTATTCTTCATGTCGGCGTGGATGGCTTTGAGCCCCTCGAAATATTTCTCCTCGATGGGCATCCGCCAAAACTTCTCGCCCGCGGCCAAAGCTGCCGTCTCCAACTGCTGCGCCAGGTTGTCGTCGGGACTCCACAACCCGGCGATATCATCTCCCAAGGCGACGACGCAGGCCCCCGTCAGGGTCGCCAAATCCACGATCGCGTCCACCCCGAGGCGATCGGCAAACACCAGGGCGTCCGCCAGGGTCAAACGGCCTTCAGCATCAGTATTATTCACTTCGATGGTTTTGCCGTTGGAGGCCCGCAGGAAATCCCCCGGGTGCATCGCCCGACCGCTGATCATATTCTCCGTCACGGCGCTGATAAAATGCACCTCCGCGTCCGGCTTTAACTGCCCGATCGCCTTAGCCGCCCCGAAGGTGGCCGCCGCGCCCCCCATGTCCATCTTCATCATCTCGATGCCGCTGCCGCTGGGTTTGAGGTTCAACCCCCCAGAATCGAAGGTCAAACCCTTGCCCACGATCGCCAATTTCCGGGAGGGCGTCCCCTGGGGTTTGTAGGTCAGGTGAATAAATTTGGGCGGCAAATCCGAGGCCTGGGCGACGCCCAAAAAGGCCCCCATCCCCAATTTCTCGCAATCTTCCCGTTCCAAAATCTCCAACTCCAACCCGTATTCCCCGGCCAGGGTTTCCGCCATCGTCGCCATCGTCAGGGGGGTGACTTCATTGGCGGGGGCGGCGACCAATTCCCGGGCCAGGAACACGCCGGAACAGATCTGTTGGGCCTGGGCGATCGCAGTTTCCGTACCGGGCAACCCCAGCAACTCCACCGTCTCCACTTTAATTTCCTTATCGTTGGTTTCCGACTTGAAGCGGTTGTCCTGGTACAGGGCCAATTCTAATCCCTCCGCGATCGCCCCGGCCGTCGCTTCGGGACTCTCACAAACCGGGAAGCTGACGCCCAAAACCTTTCCCTTCAAGGTTTTCGCGGACTGTCCGGATGCGGCTGCCCCCCGGCGGAGGATCTCTAACGTCAGGGCGTCCGGCGCACCCAACCCCACCAACACCACCTTGCGGATGGGGCTATTCCCGCCCACGCGGGTGGCGGCGCTGCTGTCAACTTTGCCCTGAAAATCACTTTCCTCGATCAATTCCTTCAGGGTTCCGCCCAATTTCTCGTCGAGTTGCCCCAGATCTCCGCCGAGATCGACTTCGTTCTCAAACAGACCGATCGCCAATACATCTCCAGACCAGTCCAGGCGAGATGTGTCTGTCGCTCTAAATTCCATGCCTTATTCTCAACGTCTACATTATCAATAACTATACCGAAGGGGTGGGGTTGCGGGAGTCAGTATTAGGGAGTCGGTATTCGGGTCAGTTGGCCGACTCTCTTCCGTCGGGCCGGGGATTGGGTCGGGGGCGACGGAGAAGAGTAATCGCTTAAATTCACAAATTGTGGCAATTTTGGGGAATTATCCGAATTTTGAGTTCGGGGGGCGATCGCAATGCAGGTTTGCCAACTGTCACGTCCTTTGCCGTCAAATCGTTTGCGTTTCCTAGGATGAGAAGCAGCAGTTTTCGGAAGGAACAATTGTGGGGGCAAAATTGATGAACAGCAAACTCGGCGCCCAAAAAGACACGGCGGCATGGATTTTCCAAGTCTGGGCCTCTTTTATACTGGCCACGTCCGCGACGGCGATCGGCATTTTTTATCTGCCCGTCGATCCCTGGGTCAAAGGGTTCATGGGCATGGGCCTGACGTTCTCAGTCGGGTCGTCCTTTACCCTCGCCAAAACCATCCGAGACAACCACGAAAGCCAGAAGCTACTGTCCCGGGTGGATGAAGCGAAATTGGAAAAGCTGCTGGCCGAACACAACGTCTTTGAGTGAATTTGCGGTTGAAAAAATTTTCGGCAATTTCTGACCATTGGGGGAGTCCGGGACGACAAAAAATCGCCGGACTCCTTTTATAGTGGGCGTTTAGATTAATCCCGACCAAAAGAATCGGGTATGGTTGACGAAGGTTTGACAGCCGTGATAGGCTTTTGCAAACAGTGAAACCAGAACCCGAGCAAGCAGAGGTAAGTGTCATGACCCAGGCAATCCACAACCCCACCGTCACCCCCGCCACCGGAGCCACCTTCGACAAGCTCAAGTGCAAGGAGTGCGGCGAAGAATACCCCCTCGAAGCCAAACACGTCTGCGAAGTCTGCTTCGGTCCGCTGGAAGTTCAGTACAACTACGACAACCTCCGCAAGCTGGTGACTCGCCAAAGTATCGCCGCGGGCCCGAAATCCATCTGGCGTTACCGCAACTTCCTCCCCGTCGCCACCGATGATGTCATCGACGTGGGCACGGGGATGACACCGCTGGTGAAGTCGGAACGGTTAGCCCGCCGCCTGGGTCTGAAAAACCTCTATATCAAAAACGACGCGGTGAATATGCCCACTCTCAGCTTCAAGGATAGAGTGGTATCGGTCGCCCTCAGTCGCGCTAGAGAATTGGGATTCTCGACTGTTTCCTGTGCGAGTACCGGAAATTTGGCCAACTCCACCGCCGCGATCGCAGCTAAAGCCGGACTCGACTGCTGCGTATTCATCCCCGCCGATCTCGAAGCCGGAAAGGTATTGGGCACCCTGATTTACAACCCCATCCTGATGGCCGTCCGGGGCAATTACGACCAGGTGAACCGCCTCTGTTCGGAAGTGGCGAACACCCACGGCTGGGGTTTTGTGAATATCAACCTGCGTCCCTACTATTCGGAAGGGTCGAAAACCCTCGGATTTGAAGTCGCCGAACAGTTGGGTTGGCAACTGCCCGATCACGTCGTCGCCCCCATCGCCTCCGGTTCCCTGTACACGAAGATTCACAAGGGTTTCCAAGAATTCGTGAAAGTCGGTTTGGTGGACGATAAACCCGTCCGCTTCAGCGGCGCCCAGGCGGAAGGCTGTTCCCCCGTCGCCACCGCATTCAAGGAAGATCGGGATTTCATCACCCCCGTCAAACCCAACACCATCGCCAAGTCGATCGCGATCGGCAACCCGGCGGATGGGGTTTACGCGGTGGAATTGGCAAAGAAAACCGGCGGCCATGTGGAATCCGTGAATGATGCGGAAGTGATCGAAGGGATCAAGCTGCTGGCGGAAACCGAGGGTATCTTCACCGAAACCGCCGGCGGGACGACGATCGCCGTCCTCAAAAAACTGGTGGAAGCGGGTAAAATCGACCCCGATGAAACCACTGTGGTTTACATCACCGGAAATGGCCTCAAAACCCAAGAGGCGGTTCACGGCTACATCGGCGAACCCCTGACCATCGATCCGAAACTGGACAGCTTTGAAGTGGCGATCGAACGGGCCCGGACGCTGGATCGTTTGGAGTGGCAGCAAGTTTTGGTCTAATTCCCATCCTTTCCTTGAAGGGGTAAAATCTAATTCCTTGGGGGAGGTTCCGGCCTCCTCTATTTCAACGAAAACCCGTTTCACGATTGCAATCAACGAACAATGGCTGTTACCGTTTTAATTCCCACCCCGCTACAGAAGTTCACCAACAACCAGGCGACCCTGGAATGTCAGGGAAGCAACATCATGGAGTTGATCGATTCCCTGGAAGCGAACTGTCCCGGGATTAAAAAGAGTCTGTGCGACGACCAGGGACAACCCCGCCGGTTTTTGAACTTCTACGTCAACAGCGAAGATATCCGCTTTTTGGACGGAACCAATACCGAACTCAATGATGGGGATGAAGTCAGTATTGTTCCGGCTGTGGCTGGGGGCTAATCCTTTTTGGTATTGACAGGCAAGATGCCTGTCCTACGACGGAGTTATAAAGTTTTTGCGATCGCTTTCAAAGGGGAGGCGATCGCTTTATAATAATTGGTTAATCTGGTGGCAGACTCGGGGGAGATGCGTTTCTCAATCCCCTCCAACTCTGCTGAACTATTCGCCCGGTCGTATTTTTTAACCCTCACATCCATGAATTATTCTATCCCCTCCACACTTCAGGAAATGATCGAACTCCGCCAGCAGCCGGTGAGTGAAGAACTCGTCGCTGCGGCGATCGCGGGTGTGGTCAAAATTGCGCGATCGCAACACCAATCTTTGGAGGAATTGACGACGGAAGTCCTCGCGGACGATCACGTACTCAATTTGGAACAGCGGCTTTGGTTGAGTGATCTGATCGCCCAGGCGTGGAATGGGTTAGGTTGAAGTTAGAAATAAGTTTATCCTTTTAACCAATCAAATATTTCTCCGAGGGTGAGTTGAACGGCTTGGGCAAATTCCGGGACGGGTAAAGTTTCCTCCGGGGTTTCAAAGACTCGCACGGAACGATCTGCACCGTAGACAAAAATGCAGGATTCCTCCGCATCTAAAAGCCAACCCATTTCAGTCCCGTTATCGAGACAGTGGAGAATATTGCGAATCACTTTGGTTTGACGTTGGTTAGGCGAGAGAATTTCGATCGCCCAATCCGGCGAAAGGTTAAAATAATTTTCGACTCTGCCATCAGCCCTGCGGGGGATGCGTTCCCATCGAAAAACGGAGACATCCGGAACGAGCGATCGCCCCCCGAACGTGCAGCGTAACTCGGGATAAGCCCGGGCGACTTTCGGAGGCTTCAACGTCCCATTCAAACTGGTGACGAGATCTCCCTGTAATGTGCTGTGTTCTCCTTGGGGCATGGGTTTCTGAATGATTTTTCCGTTGACATATTCGCTGGCGGGTTTGGTTTCAGGCAATTCCAGAAATTCGGCTAGGGTGAGCGATCGCGTTTGGGTTTGTACCATTATCTTTGACCTGTCTCTTCTGTTTTATTTTAGTATTAAGGGTTATTGAGACAGTATACCTTGGCTTCCTGTTCGAGTTGGGCGATCGTTTGTTCCCACTGTTGAAGTTGTTGATCACGATCGTAGAGTTGTTCATCCTCGGGAGCAGGAAGACCGATGTTAGGGTTATAAGGTTCAATTCTTTTATCGTTGATCTTAAAATTTGTTAATCCTTCGTTGGGTAAAATCCCCCGATGACGCAACCACGGTTCACAAGAGCTCTGCCAACAGTATACATGATCGTGACGTTCACAGTCTGCCCAGTATCGGAGTCGTTTGACTGATAAAGTTTTTGACTCAAATAGCTGATCATCAAGATTATGATTGTTAGCTACAATTCTTGTTTCACTTCCCTTCCCCCGAAAGAATTCAATCACAAACCACTTTTCAAAATCAAAAATACAAACCTCTGTCTCCTGACTGCCATCATCTTCTAACTTGAGATAATCGCGATCGTTCAAATAACTGCCGAGCCGATTAATTGTAGATTGGGGGAGCAAAATTCGGATGCGTTCAAAGCGATCGCTATAATTTGACCAGAAAGTGCAACGCGATCGCAGCCGATTCGATTCTGTGGGGTGTAAATCCATCTGTTCTAGGACGCGATCGACTAACTGGGAAAAATCTTCATAGTTAGCCATCCCAATCCATTTTCGCAAATTTTCTTTTGCCTTACCCGATAGTTTGTGCCAGCGACTCTTGGGAATCCGGGGACTATAGCGACCTTTTATCCAATCCGCTAATTGAGAAAAATTTTTGCTCCGTGATGATGGCATTCCCAAGAGTAATTTTTCAACCGTTTCGAGTTCCTGTTGTTGAGACATTTCATGTAGACAGGCTAATAATACATCTGTATTGTCATTATCATTATTTAAAAATAAGTCTGCAATAAAATTGAGAGCATTTTTACTCACATCAATTTCTTGAGGTAAATCGACAGCTTGAAATAGCTGTCGTGGGGAAAGATTGCGTTTATAACTCAGCTTGGCAATTTCTTTTTCCGGTTGAGGATTGCACAATATAATCAAAATATCACGAGTTAATTCATCCTGATAGTCTTGCGGGGTGAATGCAGAAATATTTTCTGCAATTGAACGAGAAACTCCATTTTGTTGATGGCTCCAATAAAGGGCAGTCCCCCAGAACAATCGCAATTTGAGCCAAGGCAGATTTTGAGATGCTCGCCAAATATTTCGAGCCGTAAATCGCTCACGACGAGGATTGTTTTGATCCCATTTTTCTTTTTCATGCAGACACACAATCCATTCGATATCAATAATATTTTGAAACTTGCCCGATTCAATATCGTTAAAAATTTCATCGACAGGGCGAAGGCGACGATTTTTCGGCAATCTAAAGTTTTCCGGAATCAATGACGATCTGGGTTGTTTTGATCCAATCAAATTGGCAAGTTTTTCTAACTTATTAGCTTCCGGCACTGGAGAAAGTTGGAGTTTGGGAATATTAATCATTGTTGTTCGGTCAATTGTAGTTTGTAGGGTGTGTTCTTAGTTATTGATTATCGGTGGTAGGGGCGGTATTCGATCCCCCCTAGCCCCCCTTGAAAAGGGGGGGACAAGATGACCAATTGAGTTCGTGATTCGATCCCCCCTAGCCCCCCTTGAAAAGGGGGGGACAAGATAACAAACCTTGAAAGGGGGGGACAAGATGACAAACCTTGAAAGGGGCAGGGCTGTTTCATTTTCCCCCGAAAAATGGCAGGCAGAGGGAGATCCAGGGAGATTCAAGTAGAAGGGGGGAAGAGGGATATTTTTCAAAGTCCCCCTTTTTAAGGGGGATTTAGGGGGATCATCCGTCGGATTTAGGGGGAGCATCTTTTCAAGGGGGATTTAGGGGGAGCAAAATCGGGAAGTCCAAGTCCCCCTTTTTAAGGGGGATTTAGGGGGATCATCCGTCGGATTTAGGCAACTCAACATAGTCGATCAATTCAGTCTTCGGTAATTGTTCCATAACTTGATCGAAGTCTTGGCGACGGAACTGGAAGCGGAACAAAACTTTTCTATCTTTGGGATCGTCGCTGTTTTGATTCGCGTCAATTTCACCCCTGCCAGCCGGCAAAATTTTGGCGATCAACTTTTGTTTTTCCGAAAATTGCAACTCATCAGATAAGATATAATCGACAACCGATAGAGCACGCTGCAAACTTAGATCCATATTTTCGATGTCAGTCCCTTTGGAACTGGTTCGCCCTTCAATGATAATTCGCGTCACCTCTCGTTCAAACAAGGCATCGGAAAAAATCACCTGGCTGTAGGCGGGAATAAATTGCTTCAGAAAATTTTTTCCGGCGGGTTTGAGTTCGGCACTTCCTTCATCAAAAAGAATGCGATCGCCAATTCTCACGTCCCCAGTTTCGGGAACAACTTCCACGACACCCGCACCGCTACCCATTTTGTCTTCCAGTGCATTCAAAATTCGGATCGGCAATTCATCGATCGCCTTTTTGTAGGCTTGCAATTCGATTTCCAGTTTTCTGGCTCTTTCAGTCGCCAGATAAAACTGAGCTTGAGTGACGATAAACAGCAGGGCAAAAAACATCAGCAAACCGGACATCAAGTCACTGATTGAAAGCCAAGTTCCCGCATCTTGCTCCTCTTGCAGTTCAAAGTCTTGTTCTAATTCACCGAGTTCGCTCATCATCCATTCCTCCCATTACCCGTTTTAACATCTTTAGCGGCGGCGACTAAATAATTGGCAACATTCAATAATTCAACGGACGTTTGATCTATTCCGTTAAATATCCGGTTAGATGACTCATCAAATTTTGTGATGTTGTTACAGTAGGATTCATTCGCCTGCTGTAGATATCCTGCAAACTGCCCTAAAGCCTGTTCAAACTGATTGGCAGCCGTTTGGTAACTCCGAGAAACCTGACTGGCGTTTTGCCCGATATCTCGCATCAGTTCTTTATATTGAGCCATACGCTCAGTATCACCTATTCCCACGGCACTGACGAGATTGCTAGTTGCACTGACAGTCCCGTTAATTTGACTCATACTAGAGCCAATTTTATTGGTAATCTCATTAAAGATTTCTTTCCATGATTCGCCAGCTTCAACTAACACTCCACCCATTTTCTGGATGATTCCCTCCAGTTCACCTTTTTGTGCCGTCAAGAAATCTTCCAGTTGGGTTTGATACTCATTGCGGAAAATCCTGAGTTCCTCTTGAGTCAATTCTTTCGTGTCTTCGATAATCCGATGAATACTTTGAAACTTATTAGCCACTTCATCGGCATTATCTTTAAACACTTGTCGCTGTTTGTCTAAGCCTTCAATACTTTTATCGACGACTTTATTGATTTCAACTGCTACTGTTTCCAAAACGCCTCTGGTATCGGTTTGGAATTGAGTCAGAGTTGCTTTCATAGATTGGGCAAATTCCTGCAATTCCGACATGGTAGTTTTTTGGAAATCTTGAATTGTTCCGATGGAATCGGACAAACTTTCGGTGATGCCATCTAGAGACTGACTGAGTGTTTGGACGTTTTTAGATACCTCTTGCGTCAATTTTGCACTTTCATCCAATCGCTCAACCAGGGGTTCAATCAATTCTGTTCGCAACTGATTAACTAAGTTTTCAACGGTGTTGCCTTGCTGTTCCTGTAATTCTTTCAGCGATCGCACCTCATCCGCCAAGGGGGTTAACAAGGGTTTAAATTGCTCTCGGTTAGCTTCGGCGATCGCACCAGCTAAAGGTGTCACCAAGTCTTGTAATTGCGATCGGTTCGCTACAGCGATCGCACCAGCTAAAGGTGCCACTAAGTCTTGTACTTGCTTTCGGTGGGCGATCGCATTAGCATTCAATTGTTGTAGCTGTTCGTCTTGTCGTTGCTGAATTGTAGTGAGTTTTTGAACAATCAGGCTATTTTCTGAATTTAAAGTTTTGGAAATTGCATCGCCAACTGCTTTTCCAATTGCCTCGGCAGTCAAGTGATTTGATTGTCCTCGATTGGATTGTACGTCCATTCGAGATAAAATATGACTGGGTGTATGGAAAACAGCAATTTCATCTAATTTTTTACGCAGCTTATTTCGATAAGCCTGTCCCTTTTCTGACCTGAAAGCAAGAATTAGCATCATTAAAGCGGCAGAACCCAAGCCGACAAGAGAAGTTGAGAAGGCGAGTTTCATACCCGCAAGCAATTGGGTACTGCTATCGATCAGTATCTCCGGATTGTCAATGCTATTTAAGCCAATATCTCGCAATCCAGACTGAATCCCCCAAAAGGTTCCTAAGATTCCCAATGCAGTTAGAAGAGTGGGTGCAAAAGAAACGGGCGATCGCGGAACGGGTGAGTTCAGAACACTCGGGTAAGACAATAAAATTAACTTTCCATTATCAATTTTGGGATAAAATACGTTGTTGTCCCATTTTCCATCTAAATGTTTTCCACACCAAGATTGAATATCTCCTGATTGAGGGGAGATTGCTTGTGGTTGACCCGAAACTTTGGAAAGGTGGTTGATCGAACGTTCTACAACTTTAAATTTTGACTTGTATTTGTAGAAAGATACGCGCCAGTCCCAAATAATAAGACAGAATGTAACAACTAATATAATTGCACTCCATCCCGAACACAAGGCAATCACATCTTCGCTCAAACTGTTGAAATCAGACAAACTGTAAAAACTGTCAAACATGAAATGGAACTCCTGATTTTCAAACTTGTGTAAATTTCTGCAATTCTTCAGCCGTCAAAAACGCTTGTGCTCTCCGAACCGGAAGGTGGGCTGCATTCCAATATTTACCAATGGAAGGTTCCAGAATTAACCCATACAGCGGTTCTTGATTTTCTGCTGCTTCTTGCAGTTCGGGATCGTCGTCATCCGCCGAATCATCGATTTTCAAATAGACGCGATCGGGTGCAAAATTGCGGAGGAGACGAACCTGCATTTGGGTTTTCATGTCTCGGAAGGAAAGGGCAAGATTGGCACTGGGATTAAATAGCTTTCGGGCAGCTTTCCAGGCGCGATTGATGGCGAAAATTTCCTCAACGATCTGTTCGATCGCCGGGTCGAAAACTTCTGACATTTGTGGTAAAATTCTAATGGTTCAGATGCGCGATCGCACCCAACGGCGATCGCTACTGCTTCCCAATATTCACATTGGGGCGATATCCTCCCGAAATTCCTGAGATGGGGTTGGAAAAGAGCGTCAAACGCTGTCGCAGGAACCGGACGGGGCAAAGCGGGTTGAGAAGGGTGGTGATGGCTAACATTGATTGCCAGAGCAATAACTCTATACAATTAGTGTATGAAGGCTTTCCCGGCGGATCAACAGTGAAATTACTGAACTTTCCCTTCGTTAAATTTCCTTCGATCTCCGTAGAATTACTGAGATTTCTGCACAAGTTGATACCCGCCCGATCGCAGTTCGGGCGAGGCAACGAAAAATCTAGAAATGCGGCGATATGATGACAGTTACGATTGGCCGTAATATTCCAAGGCGTAATCCCGGAACCGTTCCAAGTCTTTTTGAATGGTAGATTCAACCACCCGTCCCAGGAATAAACCATCCATAATCTTACCCAAAATGCCGGGGATGGCGTAGGCGACGGACAGCCGGACGATGCTGCTGTCGTGGCGATCGTAGAAGCGGATCGCGCCCCGGTTGGGCAGTCCGTCCACCGATTCCCACTGGATAATTTGGTGGGGAATTTCCTTGAGAATTCGAGATAGCCAACTGAACTCGAAATTGCTACTCGCCAACTTCCACCGAGACAGTTCGGGATTTTCTTCCAAAACATGAACCGATTCGATCCATTTCATCCAGCGCGGCATTTGTTCCAAATCCGACCACAAATCCCACGCCACATCGATGGGGACGCTTACTTCGATTTGTACGCTGTGTTCTAGCCAGTCAGTCATGATTAGGGTGTGGGGTGTGGGAGGGACGTTTTCCGTAGGGGCAGGCCTCTGTGCCTGCCTTCTTCAATTGTAGGGGCAGGCCTCTGTGCCTGCCTTCTGATTTTAGGGGCA
>NZ_JAYFER010000660.1:0-200 GCF_055795065.1 Lyngbya sp. CCY1209 | reverse complement strand
AAGCCTGCTTGTGCTGTCCCGTAGCGGTGGGCGCGGCACGAAAACTCTGGTTTCGGGTCGGGGGAAAGGAGAGGGGGGTGAGGGGGTGAGAATCAATAATTCTCCCCGTCCCCCAGTCTCCCAGTCTCCCCACCAGGGTGCCAGGTATCGGAAAGCCCCGAGGTATCGGCAGTTGCCCGTCAATTCATCGCGGCGAACCA